>JAGSPQ010000303.1 GCA_018262385.1 Myxococcaceae bacterium
GACCCGGCCCTGGCCATCGCGCTTGGCGATCTTGTATTCGAGGCGCAGCCCCAGCGGCAGCTCGAAGTCCCGCGCCTTCCAGTCGGGATAGGTGCCCGCCTCGGTGGAGAGCTTCACCCCGGGGCCGTCGACGCCCCAGCTGCCCAGCTCGGGGGTGTTGCCGACGAGGAACACGTCCTGGCCCCAATTGGTGCGGGCGAGGACGTCGAAGTTCACCTTCACCTTCGGCCAGCCGGGCAGCCGCTGCAGCTCGCTGATCGCCCGCTCGGCCTCCGGGCCGCCGTGATCCTGATCGGCGTAGCGGCGCATCACCCGCATGAACTCGCCGAGGTAGCGCTTGCCCGTCTCGTTCTGGTCGGCCTTGCCAGAGTCGATGAACAGCACGCTCTCGGCGTTCTTCGGCGGGCTCTTCTTGCTGCCCATCGTGGCGTAGGTCCAGTTGCCCGCGTCGGTGACGACCTTCATGTCGGTGAGGCCGAAGACCGCGCTCTTGAGGTGCATCGCGTTGAACGGGCCGTCGGTGTTGGTGACCTCGAAGGTGGGGATCCCCTTCGCCCGCAGCAGGTCCTCGGTGTTGTCGTCGTTCGCGTCCGGACGCGCGTTGCCCTCGGTGTCGACGCCGTCCGCCTGCTTGTGATCGGTGATCACCATCACCTTCACCCCGCGGGCCTGCGCCTTCGCGAGTTCGTCGACGAGGCGGGCCTGCCCCTGGCTGTCGGTGATGTTCCGCAGGGTGAAGACCGAGAGGAAGATCAGCTCGTTCTCGTTCTTGATCAGATCGAAGATCTTGTCCGACACCCGCGGGCCCTTCGCGGTGGGAGACGAGAAGAGGACGTTGAGCGGCGCGCCTTCCTCCCAGGTGTTCTGCACCGGCTTGTTGTCGCGCAGCGACTCGATCGCCCCGACGTACTTCTTGATCAGCCCCGGGTCGGTGATGCGGTGAAAGCTCTCGTCGTTCTGATGCGCCGAGTTCTGGGGGTTGTACGAGCCGGTGAGCAGCGTCTCCTTCGTCAGCCCGGTCACCGGGTCCGGGTACGAGAAGTGCCGCGACTTGAGGTGGAACAGGCCCTGGCCCATGTCGACCTCGATCAGCTGGGTCTCGCGCGCCTGCTCGGCGGTCAGCCCCTTGTTGCTCTCGGCGTGGGTGAAGCCGGCCGACACCAGCTCCTTCGCCACCGTGTTCCACGGCCTGTCGGGGCTGATCTGGTGCGCGTCGATCAGCACCTGCACCTTGACCCCGGCGCGGGCGGCGTCGGTGAGCCGGCGAATCACCGGCGGGTCGGTCATGTTGTAGATGGCGTACTCGATCCGGTACGGGTTCTGACCGGGCGGGTAGATCTTCGGGTCGGCCGCGCGCGCCGCGATGATCGCGTCGAGCTCGGCGAGCTCCATCTGCATCGCCTCGTCGCCGGGCGTGAAGACGGTCTCGATCTTCGCCGGCTGCAGGCCGGCGAACCCGTCGGTGCGGGCCGGCGCGGTGACGGTGGCCGGCGCGGGGGTGACAGGAGCCGCGGGCGGACGAACCGGCGGAGGGGGTCGGGGGGTGATTCGACGAGCCATGGAGAGTCTCCCGGGGCGAGACTAGCGCGCTATCCGCGCGCCAGGTGCTGCCCGACGTGGAGCCCCATCGCGTAGATCGACAGCTGGGGGGGAATCCCGATCGAGGTCGGAAACAGCGAGCCGTCGGCGATCCACAGGTTCTGCAGGTGGTGGTGGCGGCCGTCGCTGCCCACCGGGCTGCGCTTCGGGTCGTCGCCCATCGGCACCGAGGACATCGGGTGCACCGCCACCAGATCGATCTCGCCCTTCTCGATCGGCATCGTCTTCAGCCACTCGAGGTCATCGCCCGGCAGCAGCACCTTCGGGCTGCGCGTCGGCACCAGCACCCGCCGCGCGCCGGCCGCGAAGAGCAGCTTCGCGCTCGCCCACAGGCCCAGCGACAGCTCGGCCCGATCCGCCGCGTCGGGCCAGTAGCGCAGGCTCAGGCCCAGGTCGCCGTCCGGCCGCACCTCGCCGGGAGTCAGGTCGTGGATCATCGCGGTGAAGACCGCCAGGTGCGGGTAGCGCTCCATCAGCGCCCGGTGGGTCGCGCCATGCCCGGGGACCATCGTCGCGGTGCCGACCGGGTGGGCGAAGGCGGGCAACACCCAGGCGCGGTGCCCGTGCTCCTGATCGAGCTGGAGGAACTCGGTGCACTCGTAGGTCTGCGGGACGCCTTCCCACGCGCGCACGTCCTCGTCGAAGTCTCCGGCGGCGATCACCGCCGGGTGGACCCGCAGCGTCTGGCCGGTCTCCCCGCTCGGGTCGGGCACGCCGGATCGCAGCAGCAGCGCGGCGGTGCCGGTGGCCGAGGCGCTCAGGCACACCCGCTTCGCCGTCACCGTCACCTCGCCGAGCACCCGGCGGGTCACCGGATCGATCGCCACCGCGGTGATCCCGCGGACGGCCCCACCCTCGTGGAGCAGCCGCACCGCGACGCAGTGGGTGAGCACCTCCGCTCCGGCGGAGATCGCCCGCGGCAGCATCACCTTCAGCGCGTTGTTCTTTGCGTTGTAGCTGCAGCCCACCTCGCAGAAGCCCGAGCCGAGACAGCCCGAGCGGTTGTGCGAGAGCCCCCCGCCCTTCCAGCCGAGCTTCGCGCAGCCGTCTTCGAGCAGCCGGTTGTGCCGGTTCCACAACTGGCGCGGCACCGTCGAGACCCGCACCAGCTTCTCCACCTCGTCGTAGAGCGCGTCCCACCGCTCGGGCGGCAGCGACGAGAGCCCGCGCTGCTGCGTCCACCGCGCGCGAATCTCCGAAGGGATCCGCTTGCAGAGGTTGAGGTTGTGGAGCGTCGAGCCCCCCACTCCGCGCCCCTGGTGCA
Organism: Myxococcaceae bacterium; assembly: GCA_018262385.1. Taxonomy (GTDB): domain Bacteria; phylum Myxococcota; class Myxococcia; order Myxococcales; family Myxococcaceae; genus JAGSPQ01. The sequence goes on from JAGSPQ010000303.1 coordinate 2,864, forward strand.
GCTTCACCCCACGATCGACGGTGGTGCGGCTGCCGGAGTCCTGGAACAGGTGGGGGAACATCTGCTCTTCGCGCTGGGTCATCTCGGACGGAGTGAGGAACCCGCCGCCCTCGAGCACCAGGGTCCGAATGCCGGCTTCGGCGGCGGTCATCGCGACCGTCAGTCCTCCGGCGCCGGAGCCGACCACCAGCAGATCCGTCTCGAGCTTCAGCGGCAGCGTCGCCTTCGTGGCGTCGAAGATCATTTCGCCGCCCCCCGCGGAGCGCCGCCGGTCGCCCGGAGCGCCTCGTACTTCACCAGGCTCGACTCCGGCCCCGCCAACCCCGGCGCCCAGGGTCCGCTGTACGCGAGCGCTTTCCAGGTGCGCGCGTCCTGGTAGGTCCCCATCAGCACCAGGTCGCGCAGCCCGCGGAAGGCCTGGGCGAACAGCCAGCCCCGCGCGTTGAGCGAGAGCAGGAACGCCTCCCGCGCGTCGGGCTGAAGCCTCGTGAAGCGCGACAGCCGCAGCCCCAGCGGCGTGGTGCCGTGCTCGATCAGCCCCATCAACTGGTGGATCTCGGCCTTCATCGCCGGCGGCACCGGGGTGAGGAACCGATCGACGTTCGCTGCCACCACCAGGCCCTCGACCTCGGTCGCGCCCGACAGCACCTCGGCGGCGGCGGCGATCACCTGCGCCTCCCACCGCGCGAGCACGGTGCCCGTCCATCCCGGCAGCGGCGGATAGCCGGTCACCCGGGCGACGGCGATCGCGCCCGCCGCGGCGAGTCCTCCGGCGAGCACCACCCGGCGGCCGAGCTGGGGACGCGAGGTCGCGCGATCGAGCCGGCGCGCCAGCCGGGGCGGCAGCTTCTCCCGCCAGGCCGCGTCGTGCGGCAGCGGCCCGCGACGCACCGTGTTCCAGAACAGCACCCGCTGCGGCGCCCGCTTCACCGCCGCCTCGGCCAGCAGCGCGGCGAACGCCTTCCCGGCGTACACCGGCTCGATCGGGATCCCCTCCAGCCGCAGCACCTCGACCGCGGCGAGCGACTGGGCGGTCGGGACTCCGTAGGCGGGCCCCAGCTGGCCGCGCACCACCTTCACCCGCAGCGCCTTCGCGGCGTCGGCGTCGACTCCGTGCGCCTTCAGCCACTGGGCGGCCTGCGCGATCAGCCTCCCCACCTTGCGCTCCGAGGTGAAGTACCGCTCGACGCAGGCGATCGCCCGCAGCTCGGCCTTCACTCCGGCGAGGCCCAGCCCCAGCGCGAGCCCGGCGGTGGTGCCGCCGCTGCCGAGCGCGACGTAGATCAGCTCGGGCGCCTCGATCGCTCCGCCGCGAATCTGCTCGGCGAGCTCGAAGCCCGCCCGCACGATGCCGGCGATCGCCGCCGGCAGCATCGCCCCGGGAGGAATGACCGGGACTCCGTCCACCTCGGGCCGGGTGACCAGGGCCGGCTTGCGCAGGCCCACCTCGAGCCGCGAGCCGTAATAGTGAAGCCGGGTCGGCCCGGAGGCGACGAAGGAGAGGTTCTCCAGCACGCCCTGCGAGATCGGCTCGTAGAAGGTGTGGGCTTCCAGCGAACGGCCGAGCTGCGCCGCCGCCGCGGTGCACGCCGCCAGGTGCCCGGATCCGATCGCGCCGAGCGACGCCCACTGGGGCGCGTCCTTGAACGGAGCGGTGGCGAGCAGCGCGTCGAGCTTCCGGGCCTTGGTCCCACCGTGAAGCGCGCCGAGCAGATCGTCGCGCTTGATCGTGAGCGAGGCGAGCCCGAGGTGCCGGGCCAGCGCGGGCAGCGCCGTCAGCGCAGAGGGCTCCGACACCCAGCCGAGAGAAGGAAGGCGCGCGACTTGATCGGCGAGCGGCATCACGGCTCCGGTCATGGCCCCTGCGCCCAGAGGGGCGATTGATCGCGATCAAGTCAGGGGCAGGCGCCGCCCTTCGAGAGCACCCCGGAGACGATCAGGCCTGCGTCGGCGATCGTGCAGCCGGAAATTCCGTTGAGCCGAATCACCCCCAGGCCCGCGCCGCCACCGCCGCTGCCGACGGTTCCTGATCCGGCGACGCCGGCGGTCGACGGGGTGGAACCCGCGGCCCCGCTGCCGCCATCGCCGGCCGGAGGGGTGCCGCCCTTCCCGCCGAGCGCCACCGTCGCGGTGTTGAGCGAGCCGCTCTGACCCGGTTCGCCCACGGTGCCCGATCCGTTCGCGCGGCCGCCACCGCCCGCGCCCCCGTTGGCGATCAGCCGCGCAGCGGAGGTCAGATCGAGCAGGTTGCCTTCGAGCAGGATCCCGCCCCCGCTCCCGGCGCCGCCACCGCCGTTGTCGTCCGAGGCGCCGGTGACCCCGCCCTTCCCGCCGCTGCCGCTGACCGAGACGGTGCCCGCGAGGGTGAGCGTCGAGGCGGCCGAGATCTGCACCGCTCCGCCGCCCGCGCCGCCGTCGGCGATCATCCGGTTGCTGCTGTCGTGGCCTCTGCCCCCGGTGCACCCACCGCGCAGCGGCTGCAGCGTGAGGTTGCTCGCCGCCACGCCCGCCGCGCCGGCGCCTGTCCCCCCGCCGGGGCTGCCCGCAGTTCCGAACCCCGCCCCACCGCCGCCCGCGGACAGCGTCGAGTTCTGCCCGTTGCTCGTCCCGCAGCCGCTGTAG
>JAGSPQ010000304.1 GCA_018262385.1 Myxococcaceae bacterium
GCCCTGTGCGTGGTGGGCAGCGGGCTGACCTGGGCCGGGGCGTTGCTGCAGCGAAGTGCTTGATTTCCCTGGGTGATGTTCTTTCGGTTCGATTCACTGTCACCAGCTTCCCGTCGTTCGCGTTGAGCCGGTTGAAGTCCTCAACCAAGGAGAAACGCGATGTCGAATCTGGCCCTGAAGCAGCAGCTGACGCAGCACCATGGAAACGGCGGCCGGCTGGTCGCCGCCGACGGCCGCACCCTCCCGCTCAAGGCGGCGTCGCTCACCGCCGACGCGAAGGGGGGAATCATCCGGGTGGTGCTCGAGCAGCGGTTCGTCAACCCGTACCGCGAGCCGCTCCAGGTGACGTACCAGATGGCGCTGCCGGCCGAGGGCGCGGTGAGCGGCTTCGCGTTCCGGATCGGCGAGGAGCGGATCGTCGGCGAGGTCGACACCAAGAAGAAGGCGCGCGATCGGTTCGAGGAGGCGATCCTCGACGGGCGGACGGCGGCGATCCTCGACCAGGAGCGCAGCAGCCTGTTCACCCAGCAGGTCGGCAACATCCCGCCCCAGACCGAGGTGGTGGCCGAGCTGACGATCGATCAGAAGCTGCTCTGGCTGCCGGACGGCGCCTGGGAGTGGCGGTTCCCGACGGTGGTCGCCCCCCGCTACCTCGGCGGGCCGGGCCGGGTGATCGACGCGGCGGCGGTGACGGTGGACGTCGCCGATCAGCAGCTGCCGGTGAAGCTGTCGCTGAAGATGTCGGTGCGCGATCAGATCGCGGTGAAGCCGTTCTCCCCTTCCCACCCGCTCCACGCGGCGCAGGGAATCGGGCGGTACGACGTCAGCTTCGGCGACGAGAGCGGCGTCGCGCTCGACCGGGACGTGGTGGTGCGGTGGCAGGCGGCGGGGCTGATGGTGGGCGCCGAGCTGGACGTGGCGCGGCCGGTGACCGGTGAGCCGTCGGACAGCGCGTTCGGGCTGATCACCCTGGTGCCGCCGACCCCCGCGGCGCGGATGGAGAGCGTCCCGCGCGACTTGATCGTGCTGCTCGACACCTCGGGCTCGATGGGCGGCCAGCCGCTGGACCAGGCGCGCCGGGTGGTGAGCGCGATGATCGACACCCTGCAGGAGCGCGATCGCCTCGAGCTGATCGAGTTCAGCAACGAGCCGCGGCGGTGGAAGCGCAGCGCCCAGGAGGCCTCGCCCCGCGCGAAGGCCGAGGCGCAGGCGTGGCTGGCGGCGCTGCGGGCCGGCGGCGGCACCGAGATGGCGTCGGGGATGATCGAGGCGCTGAAGTCGCTGCGCAAAGACGCCCAGCGGCAGGTGGTGCTGATCACCGACGGGCTGATCGGCAGTGAGCACGAGGTGCTCGACGCGATCCTCCACAAGCTGCCGGCCGGCTCGCGGGTCCACACCGTCGGAGTGGGCAGCGCGGTCAACCGCAGCCTGACCATGCCGGCCGCCCGCGCCGGACGCGGAGTGGAGATCGTGATCGGCCTGGGCGAGGACGCGGAGGTGGCGGCGCGGCGGCTGCTGGCGCGGACCACCGCTCCGCTGGTGACCGAGGTCGAGGTGAGCGGGAGCGCGGTGATCGCGATCGCCCCCGAGCACCCGATGGATCTGTTCGCCGGGTCGCCGGCGCTGCTGAGCGTCAAGCTCAACCCGGCCGGGGGCGAGCTGGTGGTGCGCGGGAAGACCGCCGAGGGCAACTACCTCGAGCGGCTGACGGTGAAGCCGCTCAACCGCGGCGAAGGGAGCGCGGCGATCGCCACCCTCTTCGGGCGGGAGTGCGTCGAGGATCTCGAGACCCGCGCGGCGGCCGGAGAGGGCCGCGGCGAGATCGATCGCCAGGTCGAGCGGCTGGGAATCGGGTTCCAGATCTCGACCCGGCTCACCAGCTGGGTGGCGGTGAGCAAGAGCCAGACGGTGGATCCGACCGCGCCCCGCCGGCAGGAGAAGATTCCCCAGAACCTGCCGTTCGGGATGTCGGCCGAGGGGCTGGGGCTGCGGGGTGCGCCCGCGCAGGCGGTGGCGGTGGGTGGGGTGGCGCGCCGCTCGGTGACCGGCGCCTACCCGGCGGCCCCTGCTGCGCCGAGGGGCGCGGGGGGAATGCCTCCGCCGGCCAGCAAGTCGATCGTCCAGCGGATCGCCGACTTCGCCAGTGACGCGCTGAGCGGGAGCGACGACGAGGACGCCGGGCCGCCCGCCGAGGCGGAGGCTCCGGAGCCGGTGCGGAGCGAGGAGGCTGCACGCGCGGCGCCGAAGCGGATGCGGGCGCCGGCGCTGGACGAGAAGGCGAAGGAGAAGAAGGAGGTCGCCGAGCAGGACGAAGGCGGGCTCGCCCAGGGCTTCTCCGCCCGGCTGGTGCTGCTGAAGGACGGCCGGATGGCGGTCGAGTTCTCCTTCGCCGGCGGGACGCTGGTCTGGGCGCCGATGGACGTGGTGATCGAGCTGGCCGATGGCAGCTTCGTCACCGCCGAGGTCGACGCCGCGCGCACCACCACTCCGCACACCGCCCAGGCGGGGGTGACGCTGACGCTCGCGCTGAAGGTGCCGGTGGGAATGGGGCAGCCGGTGAAGGTCCACCTCAAGTCGGGCAACGTCCCGCTGCTGCTCGAGCTGTGAGTGAACGCTGAAGCGCTCCAGCTGGCTTCGATCAGCGCCGGCGATCCGGAGGCCTTCGGGCACTGGATCGCCGGCGTCGAGCCGTCGCTGCGCAGGACGCTCAAGCCGTTCGCCGCCCTGGTCGACACCGAGGCGGTGCTGCAGGAGGCGCTGCTGCGGGTCTGGCAGGTGGCGCCGAAGTTCGTGCCGGATGGAAAGCCCAACGCGCTGCTGCGGTTCGCGGTGACGACGACGCGGAATGCGGCGGTGAGCGAGCTGCGGCGATCGGCCCCCTCGCACGAGCAGCTCGACGCGCTCGAGCACCAGCTGGCCCAGCAGCAGGCCGCCCAGCCGTGGGTGCCCGATCCGTTCCTGCGCGAGGCGATCGCCGAGTGCCGCAAGAAGCTGCCCCGCCAACCGTCCGCCGCGCTCGAGCAGCGGCTGAGCTCCGGCGGCACCGAGGACGACGCCGTGCTGGCGGCGCGGGTGGGGATGAAGCTGAACACCTTTCTGCAGAACTTCACCCGCGCCCGGAAGCTGCTCGCCGAGTGTCTGAAGAAGCGCGGCGTCGAGCTGGAGGTCAGGTAGATGGCCACCGCCGAAGACGAGCTGCTGATCGAGCAGGTGACCAGCGCGCACCGGGCGCGGGATCTCGACGGCCGGGTGAAGAGCCACCCGGCGTGGCACGACCTCGACGAGGCGGGGCGGCGGGAAGCGTTCGAGGCCACCGGGCTGGCGCGGGTGCTGGAAGCGGCGCTCGATCCGCGCGGCCAGTCGACGACCGCGCAGGCGGTGCTGGCCCGGATCCGCCGCGGCTGATCGCCTCAGGTGCGCCGGATGCGCCTTCTGTCGCACCCCCGCTGGGCGTTAGGGTCGGCGGTTCACTGCACTGGGGGCACGCATGGGGATCTTGTCCGACGTCGGCAAGCTGGCTTCGAGCACGGTTCACAAGGCCACCGAGACGATCACCAAGAAGGTGGAGGTCGCCAGGCAGGCGGTCACGCAGACGGTCGGCGAGGTGAAGCAGAAGGCCGCCCAGACGATGACCCGGGCGGAGGAAGAGGTCAGCGGCGTTCGCAGCTCGTTCGACAAGCTGAAGAAGGAGGCCGCGAAGACGATCGCCAACGGCGGAGCGGCCGCGGCGATCGACGTCGGCGCGCTGAAGAAATCCAACCCCGGCAGCCTCGCCGGAGTGAACGAGGAAGGGATCGCGAAGGAGCTTTCTGGTCAGGTGATGAAGGATCCGGCCGGGGTGGCCAAGGCGATCGGCGAGCTCGACTCGTCCGACCGGGACGATGTGTCGGAGGAGCTGGCGAAGAGCCTCTCCGATGCGCAGCTCAGCGAGCTGGCGGGATCCAGGGATGGGCGGCAGGTGCTGGAGAAGATGCGGTTCGAGCTCGACGAGGGGCCGACCTGGCCGGGTGAGCAGAAGCAGCTGGATCGAATCGACCTTGCGCTGAAGTCGGCGAAGGCGCCGGAGCCGGTCAAGCCCGCCGAGCCGCCGAAGGTGGATCCGTCGAAGCTGTCGATCACCAACGCCGAGTACGACCCAAAGAACCCGAAGGTCAGCGACGACACCAAGCTGCCGCAGGACTCGAAGGAGATCCTCGCCAACCTCACCCAGCTCAACGGCAAGGGCGGCGGAGACGAGCGCTGTGGCAGCACCGCGCTGGTCGCCGGGGCGATCGCGAAGGACGGCCCGCAGGGCGCGGCGAACCTGGCCCGACAGCTCGCCAAGGACGCCAGGGCCAACAAGGATCCGAACAACGCGAAGATCTACGAGGACATCGCGAAGAAGCTGTCGAACCCGAAGACCGCGACCTACGGCGAGCTCGGCCGGCTGAGCGAGACGATCTTCAACGCCAACGCGTCGGGCGACGCGATGTCGGGCCCCGATCTCACCCGGCTGCAGAAGGTGGCCGGCAATCAGCCGCCCAGCGTGCACCTGCCTCCGGGGCACGTGGCCGAGACGTTCAACACCATCGACCAGTTGAGCAACGGCGAGTCCTGGCCGGCGAAGATCGCGGTCAACGGCAGCAAGGACGGCAACCACTGGATTCAGATCGGCAAGGACAAGGACGGGCGGCCGTTCGTCTACGACCCGATGCCGAAGAAAGGCGAGCCGCAGATCATCTACCGCGACACCGATCCGACGAAGTTCGCCCAGTACCAGGGCGCGATGTTCCCCGGGGGCGACAAGACCAAGGGGTACGCGAACAGCGACTAACGGACGCGCATCAGGTCGAAGTACGAGCTTCGCGCGGCGAAGCGGGGCGAGGCGCCGGTGAAGCGCACGCCCTGCCAGGTGCGGCCCTTCTCGTGGTCGCGCGCGGTGAGCTCCTCCATCTGCGTCGTCGACAGCGCGTACGCCCGCGGGCCGGGCGCGAGGCAGTCGCTCGTCTCGTACGCGTTTCGCTCGGTGCAGGAAGAAGGCGTGAGCGTGAGCTGCGCGCCGTCGCTCGACCATTCGCCCTTCTCGACCGTGATGTACGCGCGGCGGTTCTGGGTGAGGACGTACCGGAACGCGTACGAGCCATCCTCGGCGAAGCTGAAGTGCCACAGCTCGCCCGAGCGGTTGTTGCGGACCTTCACCACGTCCTCGCTGATCCGCTCGGTGCTCTCGATCGAGGTCGCTCCGTCCATCAGCATCCAGTTGCCGGCCAGCGACCCGGCAAAGCCTTCGGCGAGGGGGGTGACGCGGCCCCAGATGATGTAGCCGCCCAGGCTGTCATCTCCACCGACGGTCGCGGCCGCGGTCGGGATTTGGCTGCTGGGGGCTTCCGCCGACGGCGGCTCGGGGTCGTCAGCGGCGGCAAGGGCGCCGACCATCAGCACGCCCGACCCCAGCAGGCAGCAGCCGCCCACCGAGATGCCCGCGAGGATCAGCAGCGTCTTCTTG
>JAGSPQ010000305.1 GCA_018262385.1 Myxococcaceae bacterium
CCCTGAGCGGTCCGGGGCTTACCGGCGGGCTGTAACTGCGCCCCCCGGCTGGGGAATTTGCGCCGCCGCCGGCCTGTATTACGACTACAGAAAGCCGGAGCGCCGCTGTCCACCACCCCGTTGAGTCGGGGGGAAGCCTGCCCCCCGGGGCGGGCGCCAAAGGAGCCTGGGCGCTACGGTTTTCCACCCAGTTGGCCAAAAATTTGCGGGGTCCCCTCCGATCCCTACAATGCCCAATAGATGCGGCTTGGCCGCGTCCGACATGGCCGGTTGTTCAGGTGGATCAACAGAGAGGATTATCGACATGGAACGCAAGGGTTCGAACGCAGCGGTGGTGACGGCGGAAGAGGTGACGACGGCGCTGAAGGGCCGGATCGCCACCCAGGAGGAGGAGAAGGTGCTGCGGATGCGGTACGGCTCGAAGGTCGAGACCGGGCTGCCGCTCCCGAAGGCCGCCGGGACCAACGAAGAGCTCGGCGACGAGCTGCTGCTGATTGAGATGCAGCTGTTCCGGGCGATGAAGGCCCGCCGCGGGCTGTCGGTGGCTCCTGCTCCGGTGACCCGGAACGCCGCGAAGGACAAGATCGTCCGCTCGCTCAAGTCGAAGAAGAAGTAACGGCTTCGGCCGTTCACCGGTGGGCGGGGACGCCCACTTCCCTGGCTGACGCCCGTCAGGTGCCCATCAGGCGCACCAGTCGCTGGCTCGCCCGGGTGAGGTTGGCGGCCACCGGGCGGTCGGACTCGACCCCGGCCCGGGCCGCGCGCTCCACGAACCAGGAACCGGTCGCGGGGTTGCGGAAGTAGTCCTCGTTGAAGCGCTCCCGCAGCGAGTCGCCCAGCAGCACCGCGCTCGCCGCTCCCCGCAGCAGCCCCGGATCGACCCCCTCGACGCCGAGCAGGAACCCGCCGCGGGGGACGGCCACCCCCAGCGCCCGGGCCATCCGGTCTTCGTATTCCTCGGCCAGCGGCCGCACCGGGCCGCGCGCGTAGACCTCGAGCGCGTAGGGCAGCAGCGCCGCCGCCCGGCGCAGACCGGCCAGCGCGGTGAAGGCCCCGAGCCGGGCGGCCTCCCGTGCCGCCGCCTGGGGCAGCTTGAGGTACCGCCGCAGCCAGCCTTCTTCGAGACAGAAGCCGGCGAACAGCGCCCGGACGCTCTCCACCCCTTCGGGAAACCGCCGCTCGAGGATCCCCGCGCTGCCCGAGGCGTGCGCCCACAGCTGGGCCTCGCCGAACGCGCCCAGCAGCTCGGCGCCGGCGTCCATTCCGCCCCGGCGCTCCACCGCCACCCGCACCTCGTCCGGCACCCGCACCACCGAGACGTGCGCCCCGGGCGCTTTGCCGTCCCGGAACTCGGCGTCGAGCTGCACCCGGCCCCGCGCCCCCGGCGGGATCCCCAGGTCCTCGAAGGTCCGGGTGACCGCCGGCAGCAGGTCTTCGAGGCGGAACAGCTCGCCCATCCACGGGACGGTGCTCAGGTGGACCAGGTCGTGCCAATGCGCGGTCTGGGCCCGCAGCTGCGGGTCGAGCCGCTTGAGGGCGTAGCCGAGCAGATCGCGGTAGGCGTCCTCGGTGGTGGCGAGCAGCTTCTCCGCCGCCTCGAGCCAGGGCTGCAGCTCGATCCCGGTGAGCGTCTCGTGCTGCGCGCGCACCGACGCAAAGCCCAGCTGCGCGCTGGAGTGGATGTTCGCGTCGATCGCCCGGGCCCAGGTGGTGTGCCGCTCCCACAGCGCGTCGGTCAGATCCCGCTCGAGGGCGTGCCGGCGGTCGCGCTCGCGATCCTCGGGCAGCCGGCGGATCGCCTCGGCGAGCGACATCGTCCGCATCGAGGAGGTGATCGGCCGCTCCAGCTCTTCCGCGCAGGCATCGAGGCTCGGCGCCGACGCCCCCAGCGCATGCGCCCACGCCAGGAACTGCAGCAGCCGCTGCAGCGACGCCTTCGTCGCCTCATCGGTCTTCGGGCTCTGGGCCGCCTGGCGGACCTGGAGGAACGCGTCCTTGCGCCCCAGCATCGGGAAGTCCTCCACCAGCCGGGCCAACCGCTGCCGGGGAGCGAGCCCGGCCAGCTGCCGGTGGCGGTCGCCGGCGAGCCGCGAGAGGAATTCCTCGGCCCGCTCCGTCAAAGCGTTGATGGACAGTTCCACGTTGGAGGTATGAACAACCCGGTCTTGTTCCCGAGTCAACCGCCGTGAAGCGCCGCACCGTGACCGCCACCGCCGGACGGCTCGATGCCGTGCTCGCCGCCGCGCTGCCGGTGCCGCTGGTCGAGGCGCAGGCGCTGATCTCGCGCGGCGCGGTCTACCTCGATGGCAAGCGCTGCCAGTCGGCCCAGACGATGGTCAAGGCGGGGCAGAAGCTGTCGGCGGTGCTGGAAGAAGGCGGGCAGCCGGTCACCGCGGTCGGCGCGAAGCAGGCGCCGCTGGTGGTGCTGTTCGAGGACGAGGCGCTGCTGGTGGTGGACAAGGCGGCGGGAGTGGTCGCCCAGCCGACCGAGGGGCGGGTGGGGGACAGCCTGATCGATCTCGCCCGCTACCACCTGAAGAGCGCGCCCGGGCTGGTGCACCGGCTCGATCGCGAGACCTCGGGGGTCACCATCTTCGGCAAGACGCCGGAAGCGACCCGGGCGCTGGCGGAGGAGTTCCGGGAAGGCCGGGCGAAGAAGCGCTACCTGGCGGTCACCGCGCCGGGGCTGCCGCCGACGGGAGAGATCGATCTTCCGCTCTCGCGCGATCCGTCGCGTCCCGGACGCTGGCGGGCCTCGAAGGCGTTTGGGGGGATCGACGCCGTGACCCAGTACGTCCGGCTCAAGGCGAACGACACCTTCGCCACCGTTGAGCTGTTTCCGCTCACCGGCCGCACCCACCAACTGCGCGCCCACCTGGCGGGGATCGGGTTTCCGATTCGCGGCGACAAGCTCTACGGCGGCTCACCCGACGTGCGCTGCCTGCTCCACGCCCAGCGGCTCGAAGTGCTGGGGCGGACGTTCGAGGCGCCGGTGCCGGCGGATCTCGCCGGCTACCTGAATCAGGGATCGAGCTCGACGACGTAGAAGGTGAAGATCGCGACTCCGCTGGAGCGCTGGCGAATCACGTTCACGTTGGTCGGCGAGCTCAGCTCGAAGCGGGCGTTTCCCTCGCTGAGGTAGCTGTTGCCGGTCCCCACGTAGCTCGTCTCGCCGCAGCTCTGGCCGGCCGCCGCCTGCGAGCTGGCGAAGACCACGGTGCGGGTGGGGTCGACCGCAGAGATGTTCACTGCCGCGGTGGCGGTGCCGACCGGCAGCGTCACCGTTCGGGTCTGGACGGCGGCGCGGCTGCCGAAGTCGATTCGCTCCCAGGCCATCCGGTAGATGGGTTGCGCGACGCAGCCGGCGTCGACCCCGGCCCCGCGGCTGAAGCTGATCGACGAAGGGGTCGGCATCTCGCTGCGCACCAACACGTTGCAGGTCGGCTCGTTGGAGTTCGGCACCGCGTGCTGACTGAGCAGGGCGGTGTTGAGCGAGGTCGCCGACAGCGCCGAGACGGAGGCGCTGGTCGCGCCGATCGGAATCCCGGCATCCTCCAGGCCCCGGCTGACCGCGGCCCCGGCCAGCTCGACCGCCTGGACCTCGAAGCTGCCCCCGCTGCACGCGACGGTGGCGCCGCCGAGGCTGAGCGCGACCAGGGTCGGAGAGGCGAGCTGGGCGATGATCAGGTCCTCGTCGTCGATGTCGCCGCTCGACGTCTGGTACGACTTCAGCAGGAAGCTCTTGGCCGGATCGACCGCGGCCGGAAGCGTCGCGGTGAACGCCGGGCCGGTGCAGCTCCCGGTCACCCGCTCCACCCGCAGCGCGGTGGGGAGCTCGACCGTCTGCCAATGGACAGTCCCGCTCGAGTTTCCGTCGTTGCGGTTGCAGGAGACGGTGCCGGCGGCGGTCAAGCGGCAGCGAACCGCCGCCGTTCCTCCGCTGCTCGAAGTGGTGGTGGCCTGGAAGAAGAGCGCGGTGTGGCCGGTGTTCTGGTGCGCCGGCGAGATGCTGCAGCTCGCGGTGTTGTCCTCCGAGGTGCCGCCGTCGGAGAGCGTGGTTGGCCCGTTGAAGCCGCAGCTGCCGCGCCGGACCGCGCCGACGATGTTGAGCGTGCGCGACGCGCTGCCGAACGGAGCGGCGGCGCTCTGGGTCGTGGTCCCTCCGGTGAGGGGCTTCAGGTAGAAGCTGGCGTCGGTCAGACCTGCCGGAATGGTGGTGGTGGTGACGGTCGTCGTGCACGCCGCGTCGGAATAATAGCGGGCGGTGCCCACCGCGACTTCCGAGAGCCCGACCGTGGTGTTCGTCGCGACTGCGGTGGGGACGGTGAGGCGCCGGGCCTGAACCGTCGAGAGGACACACGCGCCCGCGAGCAGCGGGGTAGGCAGCGAGGTGGTGAAGACCAGGCTGGTCGGAGGGAGAGCCCCGCCACCGCCGCCGGCTCCGCCTGCTGCACCGCCGCCGGCTCCACCCGCTGCCCCGCCGCCGGCTCCACCCGCTGCCCCGCCGCCGGCACCACCCGCTGCACCGCCGCCGGCACCACCCGCTGCCCCGCCACCTGCTCCGCCGCCGGCACCACCCGCTGCGCCGCCACCGGCGCCGCCCGCCGTGCCACCACCTGCTCCGCCCGCTGCACCGCCGCCGGCACCACCCGCTGCGCCGCCACCGGCTCCGCCCGCCGTGCCGCCACCGGCTCCGCCCGCCGTGCCGCCACCCGCCCCGCCACCGACTCCAGCGTCGTCGCCGCCGCCACCGCCCACGCCGCCGTCGTCGCCACCACCTCCCATCCCGCCCGCATCACCACCACCGGCGCCGCCACCCGCTCCGCCGCCGACTCCGCCATCGCCCTCGACGGTGCCGACCTTCACGCAGGTGCCGCTGACCTTGCCGCACACGTATCCGTCGACACACTCGGAGTCGGCTTTGCACACGTAGATGGGTGGAACGCCCCCGGGGTCACACTGGCAGCCGACCACGACGACGCTGAGCCACAGGAGTCCGGCCAAGCGCATCGACCCAGTCTACTCGGGTCTCACAGTTTTCCTCAGTCCGAGCTGACGATCCTTCTGGTGGGTGTGTGACAGCAGATCACCCGGGCTCAGGCGGCGCAGGTGAAGTCCCGGCCCTCCTGCCACCCGGCCGCGGTGAGGAACTTCCGGATGTTCTGCCGCGCACCCTTCGCGCCAACCGCGGCGACCAGGTGCCCGGCCGGCGGTCCGAGCTCCGCCAGCCCCACCACCGGCGCGCCGTCGATCTCCATCCCGATCTTTCGCGGGTTCACCTCGAGGAAGCGATCGACGCCCTTCAGGCGGCGCGACAGCTTGAGGCCGATCTCTCCTGCGCCCCAGATCGAGATTGGCCGCTTCAGCAGCGGAGCGAGGAACCGCGCCTTCAGATCGAGGTGCCGCTCGAGCCCGTAGCGCGGATCGGTGCGGGTCACCCGGCGGTCGTGATCCCGCCAGCGCACCAGCCGG
>JAGSPQ010000306.1 GCA_018262385.1 Myxococcaceae bacterium
GCGCGCGGAATCGCCGCGTGGGCGACGAAGCGGATGTCGGGCTTGTCGATCCCCATCCCGAACGCGTTGGTCGCGACCGCCACCGAGTTGGGGGTGGACATGAACTGGTCCTGGGCGACCTTGCGCGCCTCGTCCTCCATCCCCGCGTGGTAGAGGACGACCGGCACCTTCTTCTTCTGCAGCGCCTCGTGCAGCCCCTCGGCCTGCTTGCGGGTCGAGCAGTAGATGACCCCCGAGCCCTCGTCGGCCAACTGCACGCAGACCCGGCGCTTGTCGGCGTCGCCGGCGACGTTCACCACCTCGAGGAACAGGTTGGGGCGATCGAAGCCGGCGACCGAGACCGCCGGATCCTTCATCAGCAGCACCCGGACGATGTCGTCGCGCACCTCGGGAGTGGCGGTGGCGGTGAGCGCGACGGTGCGCGGCGGCCGCAGCCGTTTGCGGATCTGCCCCAGCTGCGCGTAGTCGGGCCGGAAGTCGTGCCCCCACTGCGAGATGCAGTGCGCCTCGTCGATCGCCAGCAGCGCCACCTTCGCCTCGGCGAGCGCAGAGACGAACGCCTCGCTGCGGAAGCGCTCGGGCGCGACGTACACCAGCTTGAAGGCGCCCTCGCGCAGGCGGCGCTGGCGGTCGTGGCGCTCGGAGTCGCTCAACGTCGAGTTGATGAAGGTGGCCGGGATTCCGCGGGCGGTGAGCGCGTCGACCTGGTCCTTCATCAGCGAGATGAGGGGCGAGATGACGAGGGTGACGCCCTCGAGCATCGTGGCGGGCAGCTGGTAGCACAGGCTCTTGCCGGCTCCGGTGGGCATCACCACCACCGTGTTGCGGCCCGAGAGCACCGAGTCGATCACCTCGGCCTGGCCGGGACGGAAGTCAGCGAGGCCGAAATAGCGCTGGAGTGCTTCGCGTGAATCCACCGGTTCCATGCTTGTCACCTTTCGCCGCCCGGTTCTACTGGAGCCGGGGCACCGGGGCCCCCGGGGGCAGCTCGAGCATCCGCCGCTGCATCATCGAGACGAAGCCGGTCTCGGTCACCACCACGTGGTCCAGCACCCGGATGCACAACAGCTCGCCGGCCTGGCGAAGCTGCTGGGTGAGCTGCACGTCTTGCAGTGACGGCTCGGGATCTCCGCTCGGGTGGTTGTGGACGAGGACCACCGCGCTCGCCCGGCAGGAGATCGCCGGCGCGAACACCTCGCGCGGGTCGACGTGGCACGAGTCGACGCTGCCCTCGCAGGCGATCACCTCGCGCAGCAGCCGGCTGCGGGCGTCGACGCACAGCACCCGGAAGGTCTCCCGGCGCAGGCCGGCGAGGGCCGGGCGGACCCAGCTCCAGATCGCGCTCGCAGTGGGCAGCCGGGGCAGCTGGGCGCGGCGGGCGGAGAGCCGGCGCACCAGCTCGAGCGCGCCCACCAGCCGGGCGGCGGCCCGCTCGGACAGCAGGCCCGACTCGATCAGCTCGAGCGGATCGGCCTGCAGCAGCGCCTCGAGCTCGAGGCGGCCTCCACTGCCCAGCGCCAGCCGCAGCAGCTCGGAGTCGTCGAGCGCGGCGCCTCCGCCCAGCAGCACCCGGCGGTGAACGGTGTCCCTCCGGCGCGGCGCCGGTTCCGGTTCCTCTTCGGTCGTCATTGCGTTGCCCCCGCCGGTGACCCGAGCAATGGGCATGCCCGAGAGCGCCGCTGGGGCTGGGCCGCGGGCGCAGGTCCGATCGTCTCGACCCGGAGATGCGCGCAGATGCTCCAGTGCGGCGCTTCTCAGCGAATGAGAGCGGGCTACAGCTTCTTCAGGTTCGTCTGGATGAGGCGAAGGATGTCGAAGCGGGTGATCGCGCCGACCAGCTTGCCGTTCTCGATCACCGGCAGGCGGCGGAAGCTCGCCTTCAGGAACAGCCCGGCGACGAAGTACACGTTCATGTCCGGAGAGACGAAGGTGACGTTGGTCGACATGAAGTCGCGCACCGTCCCGCGGGGCACGTCGGCCTCCATCCCGGTCGAGAGCAGCCGCAGGCAGTCCTTCTCGGTGAGGATGCCGATCACCATCCCCTTGTCGTCCACCACCGGCGCGCCGGTGACGTGCTTGGTGAGCAGGAAATCCACCGCTTCGAGGATGCCCGTCTCTGGCGCCAGCGTCGGCACCACTTTGTCCATGTAGTCGCGAATGATCGGCAGGCCCGCCACGGTGTCCTCCTGGGTGTTCGAGGACTCCGCTTTTCGGCCCCCCGGGGAAAAGAAGCCAATGGATTCGGCGCGTCGGGCGCGTGGGTGCGACCAGTGGGGCTACTGGCTCGAGGTACCCGGCGCACCGGGGAAAAATCAGCCGCAGCTTCCGTCCGGCAGGCCCAGCAGCTCGCGCGCCTCACCGCAGTCGAGCTCGGTCTCGCGGCACAACAGCCGCGCCGCCGACTCGAGGTGGGCGTCCCGGTGCTCCTGGGGCCCGAGGTACGCCTGCTTCAGCGCCTCGCGGGCGGCGGGTGGAACCGAGTCACTGTGCATCAGCAGCGGAGCCATCGTGAATCCCATGAAAGTCCTCCTTTGGCTGGACCTTTGGTAGCCACGCCGATATCTCCAGTCAAGTTGCTTTCTTTTGGGAAGCGAATCCGGTGGGCCCATGGCGAAGAAGGTCGACTCTCAGTGCAAGGCGTTCCAGCTCGCGATCGAGGTGCTCGGCCGCCCGTGGACCGCGCTGATCCTCAACGTCCTCCAGGCCGGCCCGCTGCGCTTCCGGGAGATCGACCAGCGCGCCCGCGGGCCAGGCGACAAGATCCTGTCTGCGCGGCTGAAGGAGCTCGAAGCCCGCGGGCTGATCGTGCGGCGGGTCGAGCCCGGCCCCCCGGTGCGGGTCTCCTACGCGCTGACCGACAGCGGCCACGAGTTCGGCCTGGTCGCGATCGCGATCGAGCGCTGGGGCCAGCGGCTGGCGGCAGCGAAGGGGTGCACCCCGCGGATTCCCCGGATAAAGACCGCGCGCGCATGAGCGAGCTCATCCTTGGCCAGAAAGTCCGGTACCTGCCCCAGCCCGAGTGGGGGGTGGGCCACCTGCTGCGGCTGGAAGACAACGACACCAGGGCGCTGGTGGTCTTCCCGGCGCGCGAGGGCGGCCCGATTCTGGTCGCCAACCGCCAGGGCGCGCTGCAGCCGGTCGCGCTCGCCGCCGGCGACACGGTGGTGACCAGCGCGGGCAAGCTGGGCCACGTGAAGGCGGAGGTCGAGGGGGCGCGCGGGCTGCGGCGGTACGCGATCACCTTCGACGAGGGCGCGGAGGACGAGCTGCCCGAGTCGGAGCTGCGCGCGCTGCCTCCCCGGCCGGATCTGCTCTCGACCCTGAAGGAAGGGCGGGTGGGGGAGTCGACCAACTTCCTGCTCCGGCGCAGCGCGCTGCAGCTCGACGACGAGCGCCGCTGCGACGCGATGGGCGCGCTGCTCGCGTCGCGGGTGATGGTGAAGCCGCACCAGGTCGGAGTGGTGCAGCGGGTGCTGTCGGCCCGGCGGCCGCGCTTCGTCCTCGCCGACGAAGTGGGCCTGGGCAAGACGATCGAAGCGGGGATGGTGTTCTCGGCGCTGCGCTTGAGCGGGCTGGCGCGGCGGGTGCTGGTGGTGGCGCCCAGCCACCTCACCGTCCAGTGGCTGGTCGAGCTGTTCCACAAGTTCAACCACCTCTTCACCCTGCTCGACGCCGAGCGGTACGAGGCGTCGCTGGAGGAGCAGCCGGGCGTCTCGCCCTGGGCGCGCTTCGACCTGGTGATCACCAGCCTCGAGCAGCTGCAGCGCAACGAGCAGGCCCGCGAGGAAGCCGGAGCCCCCGCGGCGTACTGGGACCTGGTGATCATCGACGAGGCCCACCACCTGAAGGCCGAGAAGGCGCACCAGGCGGCGGCGGCGCTGGCGAAGAACTGCTGGGGGCTGCTGCTGCTCACCGCCACCCCGATGCAGCTCGACCCCGCCGAGTACCACGCGCTGCTGTCGCTGATCGATCCGTCCACCGCGCCGAAGCTGGAGGAGTTCCAGGCGCGGCTGCAGCGGCAGGAAGAGCTGGCGCTGGCGGTGCGCGGGCTGCTCGAGGGTCAGGCGCCGCCGGCGGCGGTGAAGAAGCTGAAGGCGCGCTTTCCCAACGACGACGCGCTCGCCAACCTGATGGAGCCGGCCGAGCTGCTCGCGCACCTCGCCGAGACCTACAGCCTGTCGGATCGCCTGGTGCGCAACCGCCGGGCGGTGGTGGGCGGGTTCTCGCAGCGCCGGCTGCACCGGCACGCGGTGACCGCTCCGGCCGAGGAGCAGCAGGCGCGCACCACCGCGATCGCCGCGCTGAAGAAGGACGGCACGCTCAAAGGCGCGGCGCTCGCCGGCCTGATTCGAAGGCTCGAGTCATCCCCCGCGGCGTTCTTGAACGCGGTGGCCGGGGTGGACGCGCTCAGCGCGCTGAAGCTTCAGCTGCCGGCGCGCGACGCGAAGTTCGTCGCCTTCTCGAAGCTGCTCAAAGAGATCTGGAGCAAGGAGCCGTCGGCCAAGGTGCTGGTCTTCACCGAGGCCCACGCGACGCTCGAGAGCGTGAAGGCGCGGCTGCTCGAGGACCACGTCGAGTCGCTCGCCTACCACGGCGATCTTCCCCTGGTGGAACGCGACCGCCAGGTGGCCCGCTTCCGTGACCCCGAGGGGCCGAAGGTCCTCTTGTGCACCGAGGTCGGCGGCGAGGGCCGCAACTTCCAGTTCTCCCACCACCTGGTGAACTACGACCTGCCGTGGAGCCCGGCGACGGTCGAGCAGCGCATCGGCCGCCTCGATCGGATCGGCCAGACCCACTCGGTCGAGATCCACGTCTTCGACATCCCCGGCGCGCTCTCGGCCGACGTGCTGGCGGTGCTCGCCGACGCGGTGGGCGTATTTGGAGAGACGGTCGGCGGGCTGGACGCGGTGCTGGAGGAGGTCGAGCCGAAGCTGACCGAGCTGGCGCTCGAGCCGCCCGAGGCGCGCGCCGCCTACGTCACCGAGCTGCAGACGAAGGTGAAGGCCGCCCGGGCCCAGGTGCTCGAGGCCTACGATCCGCTGCTCGATCTGCGCAGCTTCGATCGGGTGGAGGTCGCCGCGCTGGTGAAGCGGGCCCGACAGCGGGCGGGGATGGAGGAGGACGAGGACGACCAGCCGCTGGAAGACGGGCTGTGGGCGATCGCGCGCGATCTCGACGAGCGGCTGGAAGAGACGGTCACCGAGCTGGCGCTGCGGATCGGGGTCGGGGTCGACACCGACCAGATGGTGGACGCGTTCCAGTGCGCGTTTCACTTCGGCCACGCGCTGAAAGTCGAGGCGCTGCCCGGGCTCGACATCTCGCAGGAGCGCACCGTGCTCGGCACCTTCTGGCGCGACACCGCGGTCGAGCAGGAAGAGATCGAGTACTTCGCCACCGGCCACCCGATCGTCGAGGCGCTGTTCGGCTTCATGCGCGACGGGCCCTACGGGCGAAACGGCGGCCGCCTTCCTCGACGTGAAGGGCCCGCTGAAGGCGCGGGGGGTCGAGCTGCTGTTCCACCTCACTCCGCCCGAGCCGGCCGACACCAGCCTGGGAGCGAAGGTGCCCTCGCGCCAGCTCTCGCGGTTCCTCGACCGGCTGCTGGTGCAGGTCGCGGTGCTGATCGACGAGCACGGAGACGTGAAGCCCGCCGACAGCAAGCTGCTCGAGACGCTCAACGAGACGGTCGGCCGCCCGCTGAAGGGCGACGAGCTGCTGGCGGCGTTTCCGAGCCTGCCCGGCGGGCTCGAGCTGGCAGTGGCGGCCGGCAGCCTCGCCGCCGAGGCCGAGCTGAAGCGGCGGGCCAAGCGCGCCCGGGCGGCGATCGAGACCGAGCGGGACACGATGCTGCGCCGGGTGCGGCTGTCGCTCACCCACCACGGGGTGAAGGGCGAGGTGCTCGAGGCGCAGCTGGTGGCCGAGCGCGCGCACTACACCGCGCTGCTGCAGGCCCTGTCCGGGGTGAAGGTGACCCTCGATGCGGCGTGCGCGTTCGTGGTCAACCGCTGACTTCGGGGACTTCCTCGCGCAGGCGAATCGGGCCGAAGCTGCTGGGGTCGTAGGGCGTCGGGTTCTTCTCGGCGTAGAAGGCGCGCAGCTTGTCCATGTCCGCCTTCACGTCGCCGGTCAGGGTAATCGCCGGGCCGAGCCCTGCGCGCTTGCGGCGGTAGTCGAGGTAGCCGGGGACGACCGGGACGTTGGCGCCGCGCGCGATGTAATAGAAACCGGACTTCCAGTACTCGGCGCGCCCGCGCGTTCCCTCGGGTGGGATGCCGAGCACGAGCGCGTCGTGCTGCCGGAATTGCTCCACCATCTGCTCGACGATGTTCGTCGCTCGATTCCGGTTGATCCCCACCGCACCCAGGCGGTGCAGCAAGGGGCCGAGCGGTCCCTTGGTCCAGGAGTCCTTGATCATCCACTGCAGCTCGAGGCCGATGCTCCTGGTGAGCGTGACGAGCAGCGCCCCGTCCCAGTTGCTGGTGTGCGGCACGGCGAGGCACACGTACTTCTTCTCCTCGGGCAGAGGGCCTTCGAACTGCCAGCCCGCCAGACGCAGCCACAGGGACGACAGGCGGCTCGGTTTCACGATCGCGAACCTACTCGAACGGCTGGAGCTGGCATCAATCCGTTGGGAAGCGGGTGTTCCTCAGCGCGCCCTCGTCGCTCAGCAGCGGAGCGAGGTTCGGATCCTTCAGCACGTCGGCGAGCGGAACCCGCCGGCCGTCGAGCTCGACCGTGCCCGAGACGAGGCGAACCCCGTGGCTGTAGTCGGCGTAGCTGTTCTCGTGGATCCAGCTCAGCGGCTGGATCGGCTTTCCGTTCTGCTGGTGCCAGCCGTAGATGATGACCTTCCCCGGATGGCTGTCCATCGACGGGCTGATCAGCAGGTCCTTCTTGTCCCCCGCGACGAGCTCTCCCGGCGCGTGCCCCGCCAGCTGCGCATCGACCCGGCGATCGTGCTCGGCGTAGTACTCGTTCGACATCATCCTCGGCCCGGCGGGCAGCGGCTGGGGCGCGAGCTTCACCTCGGCCTGGCGGTAGATGGAGTCGACGATCTTCCGGGTGGGCAGCGAGGTCCCCGTCGCGTCGGCGATCTTCTGCGCGGTGATCGGGCTCATCGGAATCCGCACGCTGTCGGCATCGGAGCCGATCGACACGTAGTCCGGGATGACCTGGAGCTTCACGGTGTGCGACTGGCCGTCCTTCCCCTTCGCCTGGATGGTGACCTCTTTGAACTGGCGCGCCGAGTCGGGGACGTTGCCGGCGAGGACCTGGGCGAGGATTGCCTGCTCGCGCTCGGGCCGCGACAGCCCCCGGGTCGCTTCGAGAAACTGGGAGCCGGTGACTGCGTTCGGATCGCGCGGGGGAAGCTGCTCGAGCCCGACCCCGGTGGCGGCAGGTGGCGTGGCGGCAGCAGGCGTGGCGACCGGAGCCGGAGCCGCGGGCCGCGCCGGCGAAGGGGCCGGTTGAAATTGATCGACCGGCTTCGCGGGCGCTGCGGGTCTGGCGCCCAACAGCGCCTTCATCGCTGCGTCCGTCCGGGGGCCGAGCAGTCCGTCGGTCGCCAGCGGCGGTTTGGCGCCCAGTGAGTTGAGCTTCTGCTGCAGCTCGACCACCAACGGCCCGCTGTGTCCGAGCCGCAGGGCCTCGCCTTTGAGGGGCGGAGCGTAGGAGCCAGGCTTGTAAGCGGACTGGGACTGCGAAGGGCTGTCGACGCGCATGGTGTAGGAATCATCGGATTCCCACCCACCGAGTTGCCCTCTCATTTCACGGGGATGTGACTGGCAGGCCACAGTGTGAAGGCGCTGCAACTTCGCAGCTCGGCCCCACCGGGGCGGTTGTCACCCGCTCCACAGCGCGGAGAGGTCGAGCTCGATCGCCTCGAACGGCACCGCGCGCACCCGCTCGTCGCCCGACGCGCTCATCTGCAGCACCCACTCCGAGTGCTGGCGCCGGAAGATCTGCAGCGTGTGGTTCACCGGTTCGATCAGCCAGGCAACCTCGACTCCCGCCGCCGCGTAGAGCGGCAGCTTCAGCTCGAGGTCGAGCTTCGCGGTCGATGGGGAGAGCACCTCGCAGACCCAGTCAGGGACGACGGTGAAGGCGACGCCCTCGGGCAGGGCGGGCATCCGCTCGCGGCGCCACCCGGAGAGGTCCGGGACGAGCACGTCCTTGCCGAAATGCAGCTCCGGCTCGTCCAGGATCCACCACCCGCCGGGGCCGCCTCGACTGCGCTGAAACGGCCCGAGCTCGATCCCCAGCGCCGAGGAGACCAGCACGTGACGCGCCGCCGGCCGGGGGGAGGTGTAGAGCTTCCCGTCGATCAGTTCGCCCATCACGGTCTCGGGCAATTGCTCGAGATCCGAGTAGGTCGCCGGGCGGGAGGCGAGCGCGCGCATGCGTCGAATGTAACCTGCGCCCCGGGACTGCATCATCGATCCAGGGGCTGACATCGAAGCTCGCCCCGCGAAAACTTTGCGGCCTCCGCCATCGTGATCACGCGAGGCCGATCGCGTATTAGTAATCCCGTGCTCCCGGCTTCAAAGCTCCCGCTGCGGCAGCGGCTGTCGTTGATGGCGATTCGGGGCGGGCTCGCCTCGCTCGACGCCGTCTCGACCCGGGCCGCCGCGCGCGCCGCCGGGCGCCTGTTCCTCCAGCCGCCGCCGGCGCCGTTCAGCCGCAACCTCGCGGGCGAGGGGGAGCGGTTCGAGCTGTCGACCCCGGGGGGCCGCGCGATCTCCTGGCGGTATGGCGCAGGGCCGGCCGTCTACCTGCTGCACGGTTGGGGCGGGCGGGGGCATCAGCTGTCGGGCTTCGTCGCTCCGCTGGTAGCCGCTGGGCGGTCGGTGGTGGTGCTCGATGCGCCCGGGCACGGCGAGGCGGCGGGGGGGCAGTCTTCGGTGCTGGCCTTCGCCCAGGCGCTGCGGGAGGCGGCGGCCGTGTTCGGTCCCCCGGCGGGAGTGATCGCCCACTCGCTCGGCGCGCTGTGCGTGATCATCTCGATCGCCGAGGGGCTGCCGATCGAGCGGGCCGCGTTCGTCGCGCCCGGCTCGAGCCTCGAGGCGGCCTCGCAGCGCTTTCAGCGGACGGTCGGGCTGCGGCCGAAGACGATGCAGGTGCTGAAGCAGCAGCTCGAGTCCCGCTTCCAGAAGCGCTGGGACTACTACGATCTGCCGCGGCTGAAGCTGAAGGTCCCGCTGTGGGTGGCGCATGACTCCCAGGACGAAGAAGTGCCGCTGAGCGAGACCCACGCGCTGCTCGAGCACTGGGACGGCGCCCGGCTCGAGGTCACCCAGGGCCTGGGCCACTACCGGGTGCTGCGCAACGCGGGCGTGATCGCCGGCGCGGTGAAGTTCCTCACTCCTTAGACCTGGAGCTTCACCCGCTTCGCGCTCTCGTCCCACAGCTTCGCCGCCACCGCCTCGTCCCGCGCGAGCGGGGCGGGATCGACCGCCACGTTCTTCTCGAAGTACAGCCCGGTCTTCCCCTCGAGCTCGGGGCTCATCGCCGCGTGGGTGATCGTCGCGCCGCCCTGCTCGGGGGTGATCATCGCCAGCCGCTTGTAGAGGTTCAGGAACGGCCGCGTCCACCCAGGGGCCTTGCTCCAGATGTTGGTCGCGACCGTGCCGGGGTGCACCACGTGGACCGCCACTGACTTGCCGGCAAGCCTTCGCGCCAGCTCGAGGGTGAAGAGGACGTTGGCCAGCTTCGAGCGCGCGTACGCCGCCATGATCGAGTAGCCGCGCTCGAAGCCGAGATCGGCGAAATCCATCGTCCCGCGGCGGTGGGCGATCGAGGCGACGTTGACGATCCGCGCCGGGGCGCTGGCGACGATCAGATCGAGCAGCAGGTGGGTGAGCAGGAAATACCCGAGGTGGTTGGTCGCGAAGGTGCTCTCGAT
>JAGSPQ010000307.1 GCA_018262385.1 Myxococcaceae bacterium
AATAAGTTCAGGTGATGTTGATTGTTGTCGACATTAGCGATTGGCCACAGGGCTGCTAGGGTTCCCGGCGAGGTCCCCGACATGAGTACTTTCGCCTCGAGCATCCGCAGCCACCTCCCGTTCCCCCTCGACCCGGCCGACATCGATGCCGCCCTCGCCGAGCTCGGGGTCCAGTCGCAGCTGGAGCGCGACGCGCTCCCGACCGCCGAGCGCGCCGCGCTGGTAGATCGCTTCGTGCGCAACCTGCGGCACCTGCCCAGCTCGGACCAGCTGAGCGTCGAGCGGGCGCTGCTGGAGGGGCTCGGCTGTCAGCCCCGGGGCACCTGGAACTCGCACCTCGACGGCGCGGTGGCGTTGATCGAGCTGCGCGGCCACATGAAGCACACCCTGGCGGTGCTCGGCCTCGACTGGGCCAGCCTGTCGCGCCTGCAATCGCTGGTCGGCGGTCTCGCCCGGTGGTTGCAGCACGCCGGCGGCGCGACGCTCGACATCCACTCGTCCACCGAGCGGGTGGAGTTCGTGATCGCCACCCGCGACGCGGCGCTGACTCCCGAGCTCATCACCGCGTCGCCGATGGTGCAGATGCTCCGGCCGCACGTCGCCGAGGTGACGGTGCGGCAGAACAGCCAGCAGATCGAAATCCTCTTCCGCGTTGCACGCACCCAATAGGGAAACCCATGACCACCCTGCTCGACGTCTTCGCCACTCCGCGCAACGCCGCCTCCCGCACCCAGAAGCTCCGCCAGGCCTTCCTCAAGGGGTACGCCGAGCGGCACCCCGGCTTCGTCCACGTCTCGGTCGACCTCGGCGCGATTCACGCCGAGCTGCCGGCGTTCGACGCGTGGGACATCCAGGCCAAGTTCGAGATGGCCTACGGCGAGGGGAAGCTCGACGAGGTCGGCGCGAAGCGGTGGGACGCGCTGATGCGCCGCACCGATCAGCTCCACGCCTGCGATCACCTGCTCGTCACCGCGCCGATGTGGAACCTCTCCATCCCCTGGATGCTGAAGAAGTGGATCGACGTCGTCGTCCAGGGCCGCCTCACGTTCGAGTACACCAACGGAGCGTTCAAGGGCCTGCTCGCGGGCCGCGGCGCCACCATCCTCACCACCCGCGATGGCGCCTACGGGCCGGGGACGCCCCACGCCGCGATGGACTTCGGGGTGCCGTACCTGAAGACCATTCTCGGCTTCATCGGCTTCGACCCGGTCGAGGCAGTGATCGCCGAGCCGATGGTGCTGGGTGGGCCGGAGGTCGGCGCCGCCGCGCTCGAGGCGGGGATCCTCAAGGCCGGCGCGATGGGCCTGGGGGCCCAGCGATAGTCGCGGCCCGGATCCACCCCGAAGCCGAGGGGCTCAGCCGCTGACCGAAGCGGGCGGTCAGTACTTGCCGGCCAGCTTGTTCACCCACTTGTGAACCGAGTGGTAGCTGGGTCCCTTCACCAGGTACATCACCGCGCAGCTGCCGGTGAAGACCTCGACCCCGCGCTCCTTCGCCAGCGCGAGCGCCTCGGGGGTGTCGCGGTTCATGTGAATCCACACGCTCTTGATGCCCGCGTCGGCCGCGAGCCCGACCCACCGCGCCGTCTCTTCGCGCGGCACCTCGAGCACTGCCGCCTCGACCTTGCCCGGCAGCGAGGCGAAGTCGGTGAACGTCTTCTCCCCCGCGATGTGGGGGACGGAGGGGTCGATCGGGAAGACCTGCTTTCCGAGCCTCTTCGCGTGGCCGAAGCTCAGCGCCGGGAACGGCTTGGCTGCGCTGTGGCCGACGAAGGCGAAGCTCGACTTCTGGAAGAACTGCGCGCGCGCGGTGGTCATGTCGGCGCCTTACCTCTGCCGGTCCGGGTCCGCCACGGCACCCCTCGGCGGGAGATTCGCTGCGCCGAACCCGGCGAGTAGTTCTCGTCGCGCCCGCCGCGCCGGGTTGTGGTTTGCAGTGCAATCATGCGAAGAGGCGCCGATGTGGGAAACCTGGTCCAAAGCCACCTGCTGGCCTGACGCCTGTTTCTGCGAGGGGATTCGCGAGGGCCTGATTGGTCAGCCGGCGAACACCTGGTCGAGCCTCGCGTTCTGTGGAGTGGGCGTGCTGATCGCCGCCGAGCAGCTCGGGCGGCGGGGCACCGCCAGCCGCGGGATGCGGGTCGGCGAGGCGTACTGCCTCGCGGCCGCCGCCTTCCTGCTGGGAGCGACGAGCGCCTTCTACCACGCGTCGCTCACCTTCCTCGGCCAGTGGCTCGACGTGCAGTCGATGTACCTGCTGGGGTTGTTGGCGCTGGCGGTGAACCTCGATGCGTTGCGGCCCGGCCAGCCGCGCCGGTTCCTCTGGACCTACGTCGGACTCAACCTCGCGCTCGGGGTGCTGCTGGTCGAGGTGCCGGCGCTGCGCCGCTTCGCGTTCGGAGGGGTGCTGGCGGCGATCCTCGCCTCGGAGGTGCTGCTCCGGCGCCGCGGGCTGCGCGATTGGTCGCTGCGGCCGCTGGTGGCAGCGACGGGGGTGCAGGGGTTCGCCTTCGGGATCTGGACGCTCGACCTGACCCACGTCGTCTGTGACCCGAACAGCCTGCTCCAGGGCCACGCGGTGTGGCACGCGCTGGGCGCGGTGGCGAGCTGGCTGCTGTGGCGCTACTACGCGGGCGATCGATCAGCGGCCAGCTGACCTCGTCGTCAGTCGGCGACGGGCGGGCCGGGCTTCTCGGCGAGGTGCCCGTTCACCGTCTCCCACAGCTGCGGGCCTTCGAGCGCCCGCGCGAAGGTGACCGCCGCTTCCGGGGGCACCGTGGCCTCGAGGCTCTCGCGATCGACGATGGGAGTCCCCGCGTGCCCCGAGATGCTCTGCGAGCGCCGATGGCCGGTGATCCCGCCGTCGTGGGCGGAGATGCGAAGCTCGAGCGTGTCCTGTCCGGGCGGGATCCGATGCAGCGGCGTCAGCACCAGCTGGGCCCGGCCGGCCAGGCGCATCTTCACCACCAGGCGCATCGGCTCCGAGCCGTTGATGAACTTGAGGATCGCGTCGTACTCGGCGCGCCGGATCAATCGCCGCGCAAGCAGGCCCGCATCAATCAGCTGGGTCACGTCGGACTCGTTCATCAAGGGAAGGGTTGCTGGGGCGACCTGCAAGCTGGCATCCACTCCGCTGTGCCTGTAATCGCGCCGCTTGGACCAGCCGCCCCATTTCAACTCTGCAATCGAATTTCAGGATTGAACTGCCCCTGTCACTCCGTCGGACAGTCGTACTCGACGTCCTTCTCTCCCTCGGCGGCGACGTCGTAGGTCTGGGAGACCCCCGGCCGCGCCTCACCCGAAGCGTCGTAGCAGTCGAAGCGGACCTTGTGCTTGCCCGGCTTGACCTTGTGCCCGAGCACCGGGGAGCCGCCGACCTTCTTCCCATCGACGTAGACGTCGGCGGTGTCCGAGGCGCGGAGGTTGAACTGGCCCATCGCCGCTCCACCTCCGGTCGCTGCCACCGCCGCTTCGTTCGACGGAGGCGGCCGGGAGGGCGCGGGCCTGGCGGCGATCGGCGCCGGAGCGGGCTTCGGCTCGGCGGGCGGCGGTTTCGCTTCGGCCGGTTTCGCCTCAGCCGGTTTCGCCTCGGCCGGCTTCGCCTCGGCCGGCTTCGCCTCGGCCGGTTTCGCTTCGGCCGGTTTCGCTTCAGCCGGTTTGGCCTCGGCCGGTTTGGCCTCGGCCGGCTTGGCCGCGACCGGTTTGGCTTCGGCCGGCCTCGCTTCGGCGGGTTTGGCTTCGGCCGGTTTGGCTTCGGCCGGTTTGGCCTCGGCCGGTTTGGCTTCGGCCGGTTTGGCTTCGGCCGGCTTGAGGTCATCGAGATCGTCGTCGCCCTTCGGCCTGGCGGCGGGCGCTTCGGCCCTGGCGATCGCGGCCGCCGCGCTGCCCGGCAGCTCGCGCATCACCAACGGAGCAGCGAAGCGCCGGGGCTGGGCCGCAGCAGGAGCGGAAGCGACGCCCAGGCCGACGACGGCCAGAGCGCCAACGATGAGGAGGATGGCGAGTGCTGTTTTCAGGATGGGAGAGCCTCCGCGGTGATGCTAGTGACACCCGGCACGCATCGCCAAGTTCCCAATCCATGATCTACCTCGCGCTCCTCTCTTCCTTGCTGGCCCAGGCCGAAGTGCCCGCCACCGACGCGGCGGCTCCCGCGGCCGAGCCGGAAGCGGAAATTGCCCAGACGCCGGCGCCTGCCGCCGAGCCCGCTCCCGCGCCGCCGGTGGTCGAAGAGCCGAAGAAGGAGCCCTGGAAGGGGTCGGTGGGCCTGGGGCTGATTGCGCTCTTCGGCA
Organism: Myxococcaceae bacterium; assembly: GCA_018262385.1. GTDB lineage: Bacteria > Myxococcota > Myxococcia > Myxococcales > Myxococcaceae > JAGSPQ01. The sequence continues at coordinate 4,289 of JAGSPQ010000307.1, forward strand.
ACTCCGAGACCCTGACCGCCACCGCCAGTGCCCAGCTGGACAAGAAGTTCGGCGAATGGGCGTTCGGGGCGCGTGCCAATGGGGCGTATGGGCAGGCCCGCCCGGCCTCGGGCGGCCCGGCCACCGAGGCAGAGACCACGGCGGCGCGCGCCAGCCTGCTGCTGCGCGTCGACCGGAACCTCGCCAGCTGGGTGAGCCTGTTCGTCATCGGCGGAATGGAGACGGACCACGTGAAGAGCGTCGAGCTGCGTGGCCTGGGTGAGGTCGGTGCGGGGTTCATCCTCTACGAGCGCAAAGAGGGCGATCTCGAGCGGATCTTCCTGCGCGCCGACGTGGGCTTGCGCGCCTCGCACGAGACGCGCTTTCAGTACTACGCCGCCGGGATGGTGCCCGGGGGCACCGGCCTGCCGTCGGCGACGATGCTCGGGCCCCGCCTCGGCGCGGTGATCCGCTACGCGGTCAGCAAGGACATCCGCTTCTCGGAAGAGGCCGAGTTCCTCCCCAACGTGCTCGGTCCCTCCCGCTTCCTCTTCAACAGCACCACCAAGCTCAACGCGCGGCTGACCCAGTCGCTCAGCGTCTCCGGAGCGCTGCTGGTCGCCTTCGACAGCTCCCCGGCCGGCGGGAAGAAGACCACCGACACCGCGCTCACCCTCGGGCTCGAAGCGGCGTTCTAGTTTCGGCGCCGACGCACCAGCGCGAGCGCGCCGAGCAGCAGCGCCCAGCCGGCAGAGCCCGCCGCTCCGCTGGCGCAGCCGCAGCCGGAGGACGCCGAGGAGATCGAGGTGTCCGTCACCGGCGGATCATCCTTCGGCAACACCCGCGTCCCCGCCGGGGCCCCCGCATCCACCTTCGGCGCGCTGCCCGCATCCACCGGGCCGGTGGCGGGCAGGCACACCCGCTCGCCGGTCGGCAGCCCGGTGCACTCTTCTCCCGCCGGGCACAGCTCGAGCTCGCTCGCCGCGCAGCTGGTCCGGCAGTGGCCCTCGAGGCACACCGCGTCCACCGCGCACGCGCTCTGCGTCTTCCACACCGTGCACCCGGTCGGCGCCTGCTCGCACCGCGACGGCGCCCCACCCGCGCACTTGCCCGCGCCCAGCGTGCACTCGTTCTGACAGGGCGGAATGCACGCGCCCCCCTGGCAGGTCTCTGCCGCCCCGCAGTCGCCTGGCACTGCTCGAGGCCGCCGCCCGCCGCGCACCGCTTGCTGCCCACCGAGCAGCTGGTCGCGCAGGCCGCGCAGCTGCCCGCGTTGCACGAGGTGCCTGCGCCGCACGCGCCCTGCGCCTTCCACACCGTGCAGTTGTTGGCGTCGGTACCGCAGCTCTCGGTGCCGTTGCCGTTGCACCGCGCCGCGCCCACCGTGCAGCTGGTGCCGCAGGTGCCGCACGCGCCGCCGCTGCAGAAGCTTCCGCACTGCTGCCCCGCCTGCCACCCGGTGCAGCCCTGGCCATCGGCGACGCAGGTCTCGACGGTGGTGCCGGCGCAGCGCCTGGCGCCCGCGGTGCAGGTGCTGTTGCAGGTGGTGCAGCTGCCGGTCACGCAGCGGGTGCCGCTCGCGCAGGGCGCCGCCTTCCACGCGGTGCAGCCGGTGAGCACGTTCCAGTCGCAGGTCTCCGCGCCGGTGCCGACGCAGCGCGCTGCGCCGATCGCGCACGCCTGGCACGAGTTGCACTGGCCGCTGCCGCACACCTCGCCGTAGCCGCAGGACTGGGTGGTGACCCACCCGGTGCAGCCGTTGCTCTGGACCTGGCACGCCTGCGCCGAGCCGCTGCTGCAGCGCAGGGCGCCCGCGGTGCACGCGTTGGTGCAGGCCTGACAGGCGCCACCCACGCAGGCGGACATCGAAGGGCAGCTGTTGCTCGTCCACTGGGTGCAGCCGGTCGCGGCGTCGACCTGGCAGCTCTGCCGCTGCCCCTGGGCGGTGCACACCGCCGCGCCCTGGGTGCAGGCGTCGAGGCAGCAGGTGGCGGTCGAGGCGGCGATGGTGTTGAGCGCCGAGGTGAGCGCCGCCGAGCTGTTCGCCGCGTAGGAGCTGCCGGTGCCGCCCGCGCTGGCGATCGCATCGAGCACCGTCTTGTCGTTGGCCGAGGAGACCGAGGCGCCGAAGCCGACCACGTAGACCTTGATCCCCGCGTTCTTCAGCGCCAGCGCCGCCTGCACCGTCGCGTTGTCGTCGAGGCAGTCCTTCGCGCCCAGCCCGCAGCAGCTGCTGCCGCTGCAGGTGCTGGTGTTGAGGCAGCCGGCGGTGGTGGTCTGGCAGGTGGCCGGGTTGTTCGACAGGTTGCAGTTGGGCAGCCCGTCGGTGATCAGCAGCACGTGCGCCGGGGTCGCCAGGTTCAATCCGATCAGGTAGCTCTTCGCCGCCACCAGGCTGGTCGCGGTCGGAGTCCCGCCGCCCGCCGCGCTCGCCAGGTAGATGCTGTTGACGTCGGCCGCCGTCGCCGGCACCGGCGAGACGGTGGTGCCGGTGGTGCAGCTGAAGGTGGTCGACTGCTGCGGGTACATCATCACCCCGAACCGGAACCGGTTGGCGAACTGGGCCGCCACCTGCGGGACCACCGTCCGGGCGGTCGACCACTTCGAGGGCGCCGAGGGAGCGTTGATCGGATCCGGCACCCCCGCCATCGAGCCCGACTTGTCCTGGACGATGAACAGCACGGGCAGCTCGGTGCAGGGCGCGGCGGCGGCGGACAAGCTGGCGAGGGCGCCGATCAGGGCAATTGCGCGAGCGGACATGCGGCTGTTATCCGCAGTGGGCAGGAGCGGTTGTCCAAACGGCTGAATCGACGTGTTTGTTCTCGCCAAACGAGAAAAGGCGGGCCCCGAAGTGGATACTGCGCGCGCGTGAACCGACCGGCTTTACATGGCGAAGAGCTGCTCAAGGCCCTGGTCGAGATCTCGATCCAGGTGGCCAGCGCCCGCTCGATCGACGGCGTCTTCGAGCTGGCGGGCGAAGGGGTGAAGGCCCAGGGCCTCCAGATGGCGGTGGTGCAGTTCCGCGGCGAAGAGGGGCTGCTGCGCCACCTGAACCACGCGCCGCTCAGCTCCTACGGGCGGCAGATGCAGCAGCCTGTTTCGCGCTCGCTCTTTCCGGGGCTCAGCGCCGTCTTCGAGGTGGCGGCGCCGCTGTTCATCCCCGATCTGGGTCAGTGGCTGACCCAGGCAGACCTCGACCCCGCCTTCGTCGAGATCGGCCGGCAGTCGGGCTACGGGCGGTTGGTGATCACCCCGCTGATGGTGCACGGCAAGAAGTGGGGCTCCCTCGTGCTCGGGTCCAACGGCCTCGAGGCAGCGGACGTGCCGGCGCTGACGCTGTTCTCCACCCAGCTCCACTCCGCGCTCGAGGTCGCCGAGACGATCGAGCGGCTCGAGCTGCGCAGCCGCGAGCTCGCCGCGGTGCACGCGATCGCCACCGCCGCCGCGCCGGAGGCCAGCAGCGCGCGGCTGCTCGAGACGGTCGCCCGGGTGACCTGCACCGATGCGGCGATCCTCTACCGCTACGAGCCCGAGACCGCCCAGTACGTCGCGGTCGGGGAGGCGTGGGGCTATCCCGGCCCGCTGGCCGAGAACTGGCGGCGCTTCAAGCAGTCCGACCTGCTGTCGACCGAGCGGCTCAGCCAGGCCGGCCCGGTCGCGGCGCTCTCGCGGGATCCCTCGGTCGCCGCGGCGGGCTTCAAGCAGATGGCGCGGGTGGCGCTCCAGGTCGAAGGGCAGCCGGCGGGCTTTCTCATCCTCGGGCGCAAGACCGACGACCCCTTCAGCGAGGCCGAGCTGCACACCGCCGAGATCCTCGGCGTCCAGGTCTCGTCGCTGATGGAGCGCGCCCGCCTCAACGCCGAAGGCAGCAAGCGGGTCCGCCAGCTCGAGCTGCTCTACGAGATGACCAGCGCCGGCGCGGTGGTCGGCCAGGTCAACCCGACCATCGATCGGCTGCTGACCCAGATGCTGGACGCGATTCCGGTCGACCTGTCGGCGATTCACTTCCTCGAGCGGACCCAGTGCCGGCTCGCCGGCTGGAAGGCGCGGGAAGGGAAGGTTCCGATCGTGCCGCCGACCCCCGAGTTCCTGCCCGTCGACGACACCAGCGCGGTCGGCCGCACCGTGCTCAACCGGAAGTCGACCCGGCTGTCGAAGGAGCAGTTCCCCAGCGTCACCGCGGTGCTGGGCAAGCGGCTGGGGATCCTCCACCTGATGTCGGCCCCGCTGCTGGTGGGCGATCGGCTGGTGGGGACGCTGACGGTCGGCCGCGTCACCGACGCGGCATTCACCGGGGAAGAAGCGCAGCTGGTCGAGAGCTGCGCGGTGCACATCGCGGTGATCCTCGAGCACGTGCGCCTCTACGACGATTTGAAGGTCAGCTACGACGAGCTGGCCCATACCCAGGCCGAGCTGGTGAAGCACGAGCGGCTGGCGGCGCTCGGCGAGCTGGCGGCGGTGATGGCGCACGAGGTGCGAAATCCGCTCGGGGTGATCTTCAACTCCCTCACCTCCCTCAAGCGCGGGCGCACGGCGGACAGCGAGAGCGAGCTGCTGTTGCGGATCATCGGAGAGGAGGCCGACCGCCTCAACCGGATCGTCAGCGACCTGCTCGACTTTGCCCGGCCGTACGAGGCGCAGAAGAAGCCGATCGCGCTCGAGCCGATCATCGGCAGCGCGGTCGACGCGGCGCTGGCGGCGGTGCCCAACACTCCGGCCAAGGTGGTGGTGCAGTTCCCCGCCGAGCTGCCCCGCTTCCAGGTCGACGGCCACCTGGTGCGCCAGGCCTTCGTGAACCTGGTGGTCAACGCGCTCCAGGCGATGCCCACCGGAGGAGTGGTGACGGTGCGCGCACTGCCCGAGGAGCGCTCAGGTCAGCTCTGGGCCCGCATCGAGGTGCGCGACGAGGGAGACGGAATTCCGGCCGGCAGCGCCGAGCGGATCTTCCAGCCGTTCTTCACCACCAAGGCGACCGGCACCGGGCTGGGGCTGGCGGTGGTGAAGCGCATCGTCGACGCCCACCATGGGCAGGTGACGGTGCAGGCCCGCCCAGAGGGAGGCACCACCTTCACCGTCCGGCTGCCCGGCGGCACCTTGACCGACGAAGCGACCGGCGAGAGCGCGGAGAGCGGGGAAGACACCCTGCCTCCCTCCACCGCCGCCTGAAGGCCGACCGCTTTTCAGCGCGCGGTCAGCTGCGAGCCGGTCTCGACCCGCAGCGCGTGCAGGTCGCCGCCGACCGCGAACACCACCAGCTCGCGCACGAAATACTGGGCCCGGGCGCTCTGCATCGGCAGCGCGCGCGCCTGCACCGCCGCGAAGTCCCCCGCCACCAGCAGCGCGGCCCGCGAGGTGGTGTGGCGGACCCCGTCGAAGAAGGTGGCGGTGAGGTCGGTGCGCGCGTGGGTGCGCAGCAGGTTGGAGGCGAGGCGGGTGAGGGCGGTCTTCCCCTCGGGGCTGAGCGCCTTGCCCAGCCGCTTCTGCTCGGCCTTGAGCAGCTTCGGATCCACCCGCGGGGGGTAGTTCGGGTCGGCAAAGGTCAGCGCCGCCTCGAGCACCGGGGCGAGCCCTTCGGGCGGGAGCATCACCGCCATCGCCAGCTCGGGGCGCAGCAGCGCCAGGGTCGCGCCGAGGTGGGCGGTCAGTTGCTGCAGATCGGGCTCGCGCAAAAGCGGCTCGCCGAGGAAGAGGCTGAGCGGCGCGGTCGGGTTCACCCGCAGCCCCACCGCCTCGTCCGGGTGTCGCTCGGCGCGCCCGGAGATCCTCGAGCTCAGAAAGGGCGAGTAGAGGTTGAGCCCCTCGAAGCCGAGCGTCCGGGCGATGTAGCGCAGGTTGTTGAGCGCGAGCTCCTTCGAGTCGCCCAGCTCGATCCGGTGCTTCTTCGGGTGGAGCTTGAAGTCGCCCAGGTCGGCGGCGTACTTCGCGCCCGCCTGGCTGTAGATCAACGCCATCAACTGGCCGAGCGAGCCCCGCAGGCTTGGGTGCAGCAGCAGGCTCTGCCACAGGGCGTCGGAGACCGGCATCCGCAGCTGGACCGGACCGCGCGCCACCTGGCCGGACTCGCGCAGCATCCGCAGCGTCTCCGGGCTGGGGGTGCCCACCAGCGCCGCGGCGCCGGCCGCGAGGATCATCGAGTCGCGGTCTTTGCGCTGCTCGGCGACCTGGGCCAGCACGCCGCAGATCCGCGCCGGATCCGCGCTGTGGGGAATCGCGCGGACGTAGGCGGCGATCGCCTCGGGCGCGTGCTCCGGGTGGTGGATCGCGAAGTCGGCCAGCGCTTCCTGCGCCCCGGCGTCGTCCAGCGCCAGCCGCGCTCCCGCCGAGTACGCCTCGATCGCGCCGGCGTCGTCCTTGAGCTTCCGGGCGCGCAGCTCGGCCAGCATCCGCCACAGCGCCGAGCGCAGGGTCGCGCTGCCCGGGACCCGCTCGAGCCGCTGCAGCTGCCGCTGGGTGCACTCGGCCAGCGTCTTCCACCGCTTGCTCGCCACCAGCAGCGTCTCGAGCAGCTTCAAGCCCGCGCCGAACTGGGGCGAGCGCTCGAGCTCCGCCTCC
>JAGSPQ010000308.1 GCA_018262385.1 Myxococcaceae bacterium
AGCTGCCCGTCGGCCGGGTTTCGCAGCGGGCCGGCGGCCTCGAGCAGCCCGACGTGGCGGCCGCCCGCGCCGGCGACCAGCCCCCAGTTGCCGGACACCACCGAGAGCTGCGCGCGGCCACCCAGCTCGGAATCGGCGCTCGCCCCGCGCCCTCGCAGCGAGGCGCGTACTCCGGGCTCGGTGAACGGCGGCTCGATCGGGTGGGCCTCGATCGCGCCTCCCAGCGCATCCGAGCCGAGGCGGGTCGAGGCCCCTCCGCGCACCACCTCGATCGACTCCAGGCTCTGCGAGTCGAGGGTGAAGAAGTACTGGTTGGGCCCCTGGCGCCAGGTGCTGTTGTTGAGGCGGATCCCGTCGAACAGCAGCAGCGTCTGCTGGCCGGTCAGCCCGCGGATGAAGGCCGACCCCTGCGCATGCGCGGACTGCTGGACGAAGACCCCCGGCTCGAACCGCAGCGCATCGGGCGCCGACCGCGGCAGCCGACGCTCGAGATCGGAGCGCTGCACCGTGCTCGTCGCGCGGCCGGCCGGGGGTCCAGCCGGGACGGCGCGCACGGTCGTCTCGAGCTCCGGCCCGCCGTCGACCGCCGCCCAGCCGCTGGAGGAGCACAACACGGCGCACAGCGTGAGCAGACGAGCGGGCAACGGTGAGGCTTCTTACTCCCCTTCAGCGCCGCTCAGGTCCGCGCGCGCTCGGCCTTGACCGCGATCTTCCGCAGCACCGCCTGGTGGGTCTTCGGCAGCTCGAGGGTCAGCACCCCGTCGCGCAGGTCGGCCTGGCACTGGGTGACGTCGACCTCGGGCGGCAGCTTCAAGGTGCGGGAGAACTTCCCGTAGGGGCGCTCGCTCCGGTAGCGCAGCTCGGGCGCGCCGCCCACTGGGTTCTCTTCCTCGCGCTTGCCGGAGATCTTCACCCGCTTCTGGCTGAGCAGCACCTCGAGGTCCTGCACCTTCACCCCGGGCAGATCGCCGCGGACCACGTAGACGTCGTGGCGCTCGTTGACGTCGAAGGTCGGGCTGAAGGAGTTGCGCAGCGTGAACGGCCACCCCCGCGCCAGCCCAAGGATCGCGCGCACCGGATTGAAGCCGGACTTGAGCGCGGCAGCGGGAACAAGGACGCGGGGGGCGGGCACTTTGGTCATGGGTCTCTCGAGAGTGGGTGGGGCTGACTCGAAGGTGAGTCGCAGCCGCGCCGAGCATCATGTGTGCCAGTTGTCACCTCTGAGAAACGCCCTCACGCCCCCGCATCGTTTGCGCCGCGCGACCGGATTTGCGCGGCGAGCGCGGCAAGCGGTCTGAATTCCGAGCCGCCGTTATTCACGGGGTAACCGACTCAGGGAATTCGACATGCCTCTGCACTCTGCTCGCAAGACGTTTGCTCCGTGGTTGTTGGCGTCCGCCGTCTGGCTGACTGGCCTGCCTGGCGCGGCTCAGCCGCCGGCGGCGATCACCCAGCAAGGCTCGTTCGCCCCGCTGGTCGATCGCGTCAAGGACGTGGTGGTCAACGTCGAGGTCTCGGCTCCGGCGCCGCAGGGCGGTGGGGGCGGGGATCTGTTCGAGCAGTTCTTCGGGCAGCAGCGGCCGCGGCGGGGCCTCGGCTCCGGGATCCTGATCGACGCCGACGGCTGGCTGGTGACCAACAACCACGTCGTCCAGGGGGCGAAGGAGATTCACGTCAAGCTGAACGACGGCCGCCGCTTCGACGCCGAGGTGGTGGGCCGCGATCCGCTCACCGACGTCGCGCTGGTGCGGCTGAAGGGCCGGGTCCAGGACCTGCCCTACGCGCGCATGGGCGACTCCGATGCGCTGCGGGTCGGCGACTGGGTGATCGCGATCGGCAGTCCGTTCGGGCTCGCCTCGAGCGTCAGCGCCGGCATCGTCTCCGCGCGCGCGCGCAACATCGAGGTCGGCCCGTACGACGACTTTCTCCAGACCGACGCGGCGATCAACCCCGGCAACTCGGGCGGCCCGCTGTTCAACATGGCGGGCGAGGTGGTGGGGATGAACACCGCGATGGTCGGCGGCGGCAGCGGAATCGGCTTCGCGGTGCCCTCGAACCTGATCAAGGGCCTGCTGCCGCAGCTGAAGAAAGAAGGAGTGGTGACCCGCGGCTGGCTCGGGGTCTTCGTCCAGGATCTCAACGAGGACCTCGCCACCGCGCTGAAGGTACCGGCCGAGAAGGGAGCCGTGGTCAGCCAGGTGCCGCCCGAGACCCCGGCGGCGAGGGCCAACCTGCGGCCGGAAGACGTGATCGTGGCGATGAACGGCGAGCCGGTCGAGTCGGCGGCGTGGATCACCAAGCGCATCGCCAACATCCGCCCCGGAACGACGGTCAAGCTGAAGCTGTACCGCGAGGGCCGGCCGATGGAGATCGACGTGAAGGTGGGCACCCGTCCCGACATGGAAGGCCTCGCCCGTGGCCGCGGGGAGGGCGCTCCCCGGCAGGAGCAGGGGCTGAAGGATCAGTACGGGATGACGATCACCAACGCACCCGCGGTGCACGGGGGGACGTCGGGAGGTGCGCTGGTCCTCGAGGTCACCCCGGGCTCGGCCGCGGCGCGCGCGGAGCTCGAGCCGGGGATGGTGATCGTCGCGGTCGGCGCCACCGAGGTGAAGAGCGCCGAAGACCTGATCGCCGCCCTGCGGCGGGTGAAGTCGGGCAACACGGTGGTGTTGAAGATTCGGGTGCTCCAGGGCGAGGCCACCTTCCTTCGGGCTCTCGTGGTGCCGTGATTCAAGCCGGCCCCCACCCGCGGCCGCGCCTGTTCGAGGTCACGATCCGGGACGTGATCCCGGAGACCGCGGACACCGTCACCCTCGGGTTCGACGCGCTGGGCGAGCTGCCCCCATATCGCGCGGGGCAGTTCCTCAGCATCAACCCGCACCAGTTCAAGGGGCTGGCCGCGCACCTGTCGTTCCTCGAGCAGCTCAAGGGCCGCCGGGAGCCGGTGCGCGCGTACAGCGTGGCGTCCGCGCCGCACGAGCCGCTGGCGATCACCATCAAGGAAGATCTGTTCGTCCCCAACGAGAGCCGGCACGCGCCGGTGCTCTCGCCCTACCTCGTCTTCAGCAGCTCGGTCGGGATGCGGCTGCAGGTGATGGGCTTCAGCGGCCGCTACGTCCTCCCGCCCGAGATCGAGGAGCGGGCCGATCACCTGCTCCACGTGGTGGCGGGATCCGGGGTGGTCCCCAACTGGAGCATCTTGAAGGACTCGCTGCGCGCGCACCCGGCGCTGCGCCACGTCTTCGTCTACGCGAACAAGACCTGGGAGGACGTGATCTACCGGGACGCGCTCAACGCGCTCGCCGCCGCCCACCCCGATCGGATCCGCCTGGTGCACACCCTCACCCGACAAGCCGACTTCACCGGCCTGCCCGCCGAGGTGCGCCGGGGGCGAATCGACTCCGGGATGCTCGCCGACGTGATGCCCGACCCGGATCGGACGCTGGCCTACGTCTGCGGCCCCGCGATCCCACCCTGGGCCCGCCGGGCCGCGCTCGAGGCCGGCCTGCCCACCCAGCCCAGGTTCCTCGAGAGCACGCTCGGCTTCCTCAAGGAGCTCGGCTTTTCCCCCGACCGGGTGAAGCGCGAGTCGTGGGGGTGAAGGGCGCGGGTTCGAGTCAGAACGCGGCGACCACTCCGAGGAAGGCCGCGTAGGTGCCCAGCAGCGCCAGCGCCTCGGGCCGGCTGATCCGCCGATCGCCGCCACGGAGGAACAGCGTCCCCAGCAGGGTGATCCCCACCAGCACCATCAGATCGGTGCGCATCACCGCCAGCGAGCCCGCCAGCGGGTGCGCCACCGCGCCGCCCCCGAGGATCAGCAACACGTTGTAGATGTTCGAGCCGATCACGTTGCCCACCGCGATGTCCGAGTGCCGGCGAAGCGCGGCGACGATCGAGGTCGCCAGCTCGGGCAGCGAGGTGCCCACCGAGACGATGGTGAGCCCGACCACCCGCTCACTCATCCCCAGCGCCAGGGCCAGCGCGCTTGCGCCGTCGACGAACAGCTTCCCTCCAGCCACCAGCAACGCCAGCCCCACCAACGTCAGCGCGGCGAGCTTCAGGCCGCTGCCCTTCCCCGCTTCGGCGGTCACTTCCTCCTTGCGCGCCGTCAGCTCGGCCGCCGCGGGGGGCAGCGCGGCGGTCGTCTTCAGCAGCCAGCCGGTGAAGGCGAACGCGGCGAGGACCAGCAGCCCGCCCTCGAGCCGCGAGACCACTCCGTCGTAGAGCGCCAACGGCACCACGAACGCGGTCGCCACCATCACCGGCACCTCGCGCCGGATCAGCTTCGAGTCGACCTTCGGAGGAGAAACCAGCGCGGTCAGCCCGAGGATCAGGCCGAGGTTGGCGATGTTCGAGCCCACCACGTTGCCGAGCGCAATCTCGCTCTTCCCCTCGAGCGCGGCGAGCACCGTCACCACCAGCTCGGGCGCCGAGGTGCCGAACGCCACCACCGTCAGGCCGATCACCAGCGGCCGCACCCCGGACGCCAGCGCCAGGCCCGACGCGCCGCGCACCAGCCACTCGGCCCCGAAGTAGAGGCAGACCCCGCCGCTGACGATGTACAGCAGGTCGGTCAGCACGGGGCGACGCTCCTCACTCTTCGGCGCGGCGGGCGCTGGGCGGGCCGAACAACGCCCGGGTCCGCGCGATCAACACCAGCCCCAGCGCGGTCACCGCCAGGCAGCCGGCGGTCAGCGCCAGGCAGGCGAGCCAGCCCAGCTCGGGCGGGAAGCGGTGCACCAGCCCGGGGAACTTCGGCGCGCCCCACAGCAACACCATGTGCGCGACGTAGAAGGTCAGCGCGTGCTGGCCCAGCAGCCGCAGCGCCGACGGCAGCCGCGCGAGCCGGGCGGTCAGGATGGTGGCGACCGCCAGCAGCGCCGCCACCCAGGCGAAGCGCCAGACCAGCAGCGCGTCCGAGCCGAGCAGCAGCTTCTGGGCGAGGAAGGCCACCCCGGCGATCACCCCCAGCGCCGCGCCGCTGGCGAGCGGCTTCGCCCGCCGCAGCCACAGCGCTCCGCCCAGCGTCACCCCGGCGAAGAAGTAGCCGCCCCACGGAGCGAGCGGGAACCCTCCGCCGGCGCCCTGCGGGTCGAAGAAGCCGCGCACCACCGTCGGCCAGGCGGCGGCGTGGGCCAGGGCCCAGCTCGCGCCCACCACCGACAGCACCGCCGCGCCGGCGCAGAGCGCGAGGAACACCTGGGGCGTCCGCACCAACCACAGCAGCACCGTGGCGATCAGCAGCGCCACCCCCAGCGTCTGCAGCACCCCGGCGGTCCAGAACGGCATCCAGACGGCGGTGGTCTCGGTGAAGGGGAAGCCCTCCGCCCACCAGGGCAGCGTCAGCGCATAGCCCCACAACAGCAGCAGCCCGGCCCGCCGCAGCTTGCCGGAGAAGTCGGCCGTCCCCGAGCGCGCCACCCGGGGGAGCATCGCCATCGC
>JAGSPQ010000309.1 GCA_018262385.1 Myxococcaceae bacterium
GCGTTCTGCTCGACCAGCAGAATCGAGACTCCCTGCGCGTTCACCTCGCGCAAGATCCGGAAGATGGTCTGGGTCACCTGCGGCGCCAGCCCCAGCGACGGCTCGTCGAGCAGCAGCAGCTTCGGGCGGGACATCAGCGCGCGGCTGATCGCCAGCATCTGCTGCTCTCCGCCCGACAGCGTGCCCGCGCTCTGGGTGCGCCGCTCTTTGATCACCGGGAAGAACCCGAACATCTTCTCCGCGTCGAGGGCGATCTCGGCCTTGTCGTTGCGCAGGTAGGCGCCGAGTTCGAGGTTCTCCGCCACGGTGAGGTTGGGGAAGATCCCCCGCCCTTCCGGCGCGTGCGCCATCCCGCGCGGCACCAGGGTGTGGGCCTTGTGGCCGGTGACGTCGACGCCGCCGAGGGAGATCTTCCCCCCCGCCGGCTTGAGCATCCCGCTCACCGCGCGCAGGGTGGAGGTCTTCCCGGCGCCGTTGGCTCCAATCAGCGCCACCACCTCGCCCTTCCCCACCGACAGCTCGATTCCCTTCAGCGCGGTGATCGCCCCGTAGGAGACCTTGAGCCCGGTGACGTCGAGCAGCGGCTCGCGGGGCGCGCGGGGCTCGGTCACGCCGCGGCTCCCGGCGCTTCGCCGAGGTACGCCTCGATCACCTTCGGGTCGGCCCGAACCTCGGCCGGGGTGCCGGTGGCGATCGTCTCCCCGTGGTCGAGCACGGTGATCTGTTCGCAGATCCCCATCACCAGCTTCATGTCGTGCTCGATCAGCAGGATCCCGAGGCCGAAGCGATCCTTGAGCTCGCGGATCAGCACCATCAGGTCGCCCTTCTCGCGGGTGTTCATCCCCGCCGCGGGCTCGTCGAGCAGCAGCACCTTGGGGCCGGTGCCCAGCGCGCGGGCGATCTCCAGCCGGCGCTGCTCGCCATAGGGGAGGTTGCGCGCCAGCTCGTCGCGGCGGTGGCTCAGCCCCATCACCTGCAGCAATTCGTCGGCGCGGGCGGTGACCTCGGCCTCCTCGCGCAGGAAGCCCGGAGTGCGGAAGAACGCGCGCCACCAGTCGAGGTAGTTGTTGATCGTCTCGAGGGTGCGGCCGGCGAACTTCGAGAAGCCCCCGGCGACCTTCATCCGGTAGGTCCGCTCGGCCGAGAACAGCGGCGCGGTGCGGGCGATGATCGCCACCCGCACGTTGTCGAGCGCAGACAGCTGCTTGAACAGCCGGATGTTCTGGAAGGTGCGGGCGAGGCCGAGCCGGTTGATCTCGAACGGCCGCATCGCGCCGCGGGAGAACAGCCCCTGCCCCTCGGAGGCCTTGCGGTTGATCTGGACCCCGCCCACCACCACCGCCCCCTCGGTCGGCGGGTAGACGCCGGTGAGCGCGTTGAACGCGGTGGTCTTCCCCGCGCCGTTGGGGCCGATCAGCCCCTTGAGGTCGCCCTTGCGGACCTCGAGCGAGAAGTTGCTGAGCGCCTTCAGCCCGCCGAAGCGGATCGAGACGTTCTTCACCTCGAGCAGGGGCGCGTCGCTCATGCCCGCGCCTTCTTTCGCCAGCGGGCGACCGCGTCCCACGCCTCGTGGGTGCCGAAGATTCCCTGGGGCCGGGTGAGCATGATCAGCACCAGCAGCACGCCGTAGATCGGCATCCGCACCTGGTCGACCTTCTGGGCCAGCGACGGGTCTCCGCCGCCCAGAGTGGTGAACAGGCTGCGCATCCCCTCGGGCAGCAGGGTGAGGAAGACCGCCGCGGTGAAGGCGCCGGTGGTCGAGCCGAGGCCGCCGGCGACGATCATCACCACGATCTCCATCGACTTGACGAAGGTGAAGCTGCCGGGGTTCACGATCGGCACGAAGTGGGCGAACAGCGCGCCCGCCACTCCGGCGAAGAAGCTCGAGAGGACGAAGGCGCGGACCTTGTAGCTGGTGGTGTCGACCCCCATCGCCTCGGCGGCCACCTCGTCTTCGCGAATCGCCCACAGGCTGCGCCCGTGCGGAGAGGCGGCCAGCCGCCGCGCCATCAGCACCACGAGGAAGACCCAGAACCAGACCATCCCGAACCCGGCCCGCTGGGGCACGCCGGAGAGGCCGAGCGCGCCGCCGAGCGCCTGGGTGTTCTGCACGATCACCCGGATGATCTCGCCGAAGCCCAGGGTGACGATCGCCAGGTAGTCGCCCCGCAGCCGCAAGGAAGGCAGGCCGACGATCAACCCACACAGCGCCGCCACGGTGCCTCCGGCGCAGAGCGAGCCGACGAGGAACAGCTGGTCGCTCACCACCTCGGGCAGCACGCCGATCCGATCCTGCGCGGTGGCGAGCGAGAGGATCCCGCCGGTGTAGGCGCCGACCGCCATGAAGCCGGCGTGACCGATCGAGAACTGCCCGGTCATCCCGTTGATCACGTTGAGCGACACCGCGAGGATGACGTTCACCCCCACCAGCGACGCGAGGTACCCGAAGAACGCCCACTCGCCGAGCAGCGCCTGCAGCGCGATGCACCCCACCGCCGCGAGGATCGCCGGAGCGGCTCCCCGAATCACACCTTCTCCGCCTGCACGCGCCCGAACAGCCCTTCGGGCTTGGCGAGCAGCACCAGGATCAGGAAACCGAACGCCACCGCGTCCCGCCAGCTCGACGAGGTGTAGCCGACGACGAACTCCTCACACAGCCCCAGCGCCAGCGCGCCGACCACCGCGCCGGGCACGTTGCCGATGCCGCCAATCACCGCCGCCACGAACGCCTTGAGGCCGATGTACATCCCCATCAGCGGCTGCACCGAGGTGTCCTTGATTGCGTAGAGCAGCCCCGCGCACGCCGCCAGCGCGCTGCCGAGCATGAAGGTGCCGGCGATCACCCGGTCGACCGGGATCCCGAGCAGCGCCGCGACCCGGTGATCGAAGCTGACCGCGCGCATCGCCCGGCCGAAGCGGGTCTTGAACACCAGCAACTGCAGGCCGACCATCAACGCCGCGGCGATCAAGAACGAGATCACCTGCCAGTTCCAGATGATCACGCTCTGGTCGTCGGAACCGAACTCGAACCACTGGTTGGGAACGATGATCTCGGGGAAGGCGCGCGAGGCGGCGCCGGGCAGCAGGGTGTAGCTGGTGCCGCCGAGGTTCACCGCGAGGTCGAGCTGGAAGCCGTAGGAGAGCGCGAACGAGATCCCGATCGCGGTGATCAGCGAAGTCAGCCGCGGCTTCTCGCGCAGGGGGCGGTAGGCGAAGCGCTCGATCAGCAGCCCGAACGCCGCGCAGGCCAGCATCGAGACGAGGAACACCAGCATCACTCCGGCGAAGGTGCCGAAGTGCTCGCGCCCCATCAGGAAGGCGACCGCGTAGCCGACGTAGACCCCGACCATCATCACGTCGCCGTGGGCGAAGTTGATCAGCTTCAGCACGCCGTAGACCATCGTGTAGCCGAGCGCGACCAGGGCGTAGATGGTGCCCGCGGCGAGGCCGTTGATGAGGTGCTGAAGAAAGCCGTACACGGTTGGCTTAGGGCTTCACGGTCGCGACGTACTTGAACTTGCCGTCCACCACCTGGAGCACGACCGCCGGCTTCACCGCGTCGCGCTTCTCGTTCATCGAGATGGTGCCCGCCACGCCGGGGAAGTCCTTGGTCTTGGCGATCTCGTCGCGCAGCGCCGGCCCGGACAGATCCGGAGCGCGCTTCATCGCCTCGATCGCCACGTTCGCCGCGTCGTAGCCGAGCGCCGCGAGGCTGTCGGGCACGCCGCCGAACTTGCCCTTGTACTTGCTGATGAAGTTCTGCACCTGGGGCGAGGGATCCTCGGGCGAGTAGTGGTTGGAGACGAAGCTGCCTTCGATCGCCTTCCCGCCCAGCTCGAACAGCTTCTCGCTGTCCCAGCCGTCGCCGCCCATCATCACCGTCTTCAGCCCCAGCTCGCGGGCCTGGCGGGCGATGATCCCGACGTCGTTGTAGTAGCCGGGCACGTAGAGGCCCTCGGGCTTGAGCTTCTTGATCGCGGTGAGCTGCGAACGGAAGTCGGTGTCGCCCTTGGCGTAGCTCTCGATGCCGAGCACCTTGCCGCCCATCTCGGCGAACTTCCGCTCGAACACCTCGGTCAGCCCGACCGAGTAGGCGCTCTTCACGTCCTTGAGGATGGCGACGTTCTTGAACTTCAGCTCTTCGCGCGCGTACTTCGCCATCACGAAGCCCTGGAACGGGTCGATGAAGCAGACCCGGAAGATGTAGTCGCCCTTCTCGGTCACCGACGGGTTGGTCGAGGAGGGGGAGATCATCGGGATCTTGTTGTCCTGGCAGATCGGCGCCATCGCCAGCGAGTTGCTGGAGGCCACCTCGCCCAGCACCAGCTTCACCTTGTCCTGGGTGATCAGCCGGGTGGTCGCGCTCGCCGCTTCCTCCGGCTTGCTCTGGTCGTCATAGACGATGACCTTCACCTTGCGGCCCTTCACTCCGCCGGCGGCGTTGGCGTCTTCCAGCGCCAGCTCGATGCCGTTGCGGGTCGAGATCCCGAACGCGGCCTCCGAGCCGGTGAGGCTGCCGACCTCGCCGATGATGATGTCGCCGGTGTCGGCGGCCGGAGCGGGCGCCGGCTTGCCCTCGAGCGGCTTGACGTCCGCCGGTTTGGGCGGCTCGACCGGAGCGGTCTTCTTCTCGCAACCCAGGGTGGCGACCGCGAGAGCCGCGAAGGCAGACAGCAGGATGGAGCGCATGGACAGGGTCCTCCCCAGAGGCATGAAATCGCTGGGCCTTCTAGGGTCGGGCCGGTGGAGGGTCAACAGGTTCAGCGCCCAGGACGGCCCTGCTCGGGCCATAGTCGCGCAGTGCCATGAGGATCGATCCTGCCCTGGCTTCCGCGTCCGTCGCGCTGTGCACGAGCGGCTTCAGGCCCTGAGGAAGAACCTCAGCATCGCGCCCGCGGTCACCGTCCAGCGGGCCTCGCGAACGGCACCACCCACCGGCGGCCTTCGAGCAGGCCGGAGATGTGGATCAACCCCAGGTAGATCAGCGCCACCGCCGCGAGCTTCACCGGCCACCCGAGCGCTCCGCCCCACCTCAACAGCCCGACGGTGGCGAGCACCAGCAGGACGAACTGGGCCAGCGCCCAGGCGCGGCGGCCGGGCGAGGTCTGCGGGTCGTACTTCTGCTGCTGCGCGCGGCGCTCGAGCGGGGGCAGCGCGGGATGCGGGAACCACGGCGCTCTCCACCCCGGCGACTTGAAGAACACCTTCACCGCCTCGAGCGGAGTGGGGGCGTGGCGGGCCAGCTTGAGCAGCTTCCAGTAGCCGTCGACCTGCGCCCAGACCGGGTTGTAGCTGCGCAGCGGGGAGGTGAGCCCGTAGACGCACTGCTCTTCTTCCGGCTGCCAGGTGCCGAAGAGGTGGTCCCACACCATCAGGGTGCCGCCGTGATTCCGGTCGAGGTACTTCGGGTTGATCGCGTGGTGGACCCGGTGCAG
>JAGSPQ010000310.1 GCA_018262385.1 Myxococcaceae bacterium
CCCGCGAAGACGCCCGACAGCGTCAGCAGCGGCTGCCCGACCAACAGCCGCACCGCCCAGCTGGCGACCCGCGAGCCCTTGCCGATGGTGCGCAGCGCGTAGGCCACCTCGAAGTGCTCGGGCTCGGCCTCGTCGGCGCCCTTGCGGCCCTTGCCGGCCAGCCAGTGGGTGGCGATCACCGAGACCAATTGGCGGTAGCCCAGCTCCTTCAGCCGGCGGGCGAGCGCCAGGTGCTGCTCGGGCGCCACCAGCGGCGGCCCGTCGGTGGGCAGCGCGATCCCCAGCTCGGTGAGCAGGCCCTGGAAGTCGGCGCCGGTCAGCGGAGCGACCTCTGGGGTGGGGCCGGCCGCAAACTCCACCGGCGCGGTGACCTCGTCGGCGGTGGCGGTGTTGGCCGAGTCCTCCTGCTCCTGGCTCTGGTTGGGCGGGCGATTGAGATCCTGCAGCCTGGGCACCGAGGGCCGGGTGATCTTCAGCAGCTCGAGGTTGGGCGCGGGCTCCACGAAGGTGCCCTTGCGCTGGGCGCGGATCTTCTCCTGCAGCCGCAGCAGCCCGTGCATCAGCCCTTCGGGGTTGGGCGGGCAGCCCGGCACGTAGACGTCGACCGGGAGGAAGGTGTCGACCCCCGGGACCACCGAGTAGAGGTTGCGGTAGAAGTCGCCCGAGATCGCGCACGAGCCCATCGCGATGCACCAGCGCGGCTCGGGCATCTGCTCCCACAGCTTCTTCACCCGGGGCGCCATCTTCACGGTGATCGTCCCCGCCACCACCATCACGTCGGCCTGGCGCGGCGTCCCGCGGACGATCACGCCCATCCGATCGGTGTCGACCCGGCTGGCGGCGGCGGCCATGAACTCGATCCCGCAGCAGCTGGTCGCCATCGGGAAGATCCACATCGCGTTGGTGAGGCCCCAGGTGAGCAGCTCATCGAGCACCGCGGTGCCGACGGTCAGCCCGGGCGTCTGGAGCATGACGTTGTAGAGCGGGTGCTCGTAGCGGCCCCCTTCGTTCACTGCCATTCGAGGGCTCCTTTCCGGCTCGCCCACGCCCAGCCCAGCATCAGCACCACCACGAAGCTGAACACCGCCACCAGCCCCCGCGTGCCCAGCTCGCGCGCGACGGTGGCCCACGGCAGCAGGAAGGCGGCCTCGATGTCGAAGAGGACGAAGAACAGCGCGACCACGTAGTAGCGGGCGTGGAAGCGGACCCAGGCCAGGCCCGACGGCGCCTCGCCGCACTCGTAGGTCTGGGTCTTCAGCGGGGACGCGTGGCGCGCACGCACCCTGAAAATCCCGGCGCCGACCAGCATCGCGCCGGCGACGGTGGTCGAGACGAGGAGGAAGGCGAGCAGCGCGAGGCCTGAGTTCATGGTGCCTTGGTGCGCTAGAGCGCCACCGGATCGTCGCTGTAGTCGTTGGGGTTGCCGTTGGGCGTCGGATCGAGCTTCGCCAGCTCGGCCTTCACCAGCGCCTGGTGCTCGAGCTCTTCCTCGCACAGCTCGCTGAACAGCGCCTTCGCGTCCGGGTCCTTCACGTTCCTCACCGCCTCGGTGAAGAACGCGTGGGCCTTCACCTCGGACGCCAGCGCCGTGCGCAGCGCGTCGCCCAGGCTCATGAAGGCGCGGACCTCGTCGTAGCCGGGGGCCTCGATGTCGTAGAGCAGCTCGACCTGGATCGAGCGCGGCTCGGAGCCGAACTTCTTTTCCCGCTCGACTTGCAGCTGCTGGCGGTGCTTCTCCTCGATCCCCGTCATCTTGGTGAAGAAGCCGGCGGCGGCCGGGGTGTGGTGGAGGGTCAGCTGGGCGGCGAGCTCTTCGTAGCGGTCGCGCGCCTCCTCTTCGACGAGGATCGCCAGATCGAAGGCATCCTTGAGGGTCAGCCGGTCGTAGTCGATGCCGCGGGTCGTCACGTGGGCCTCACTTCTGCAAGTAGGCGTCGAGGATTCGGTTGCGGGGAACCGCCTTCTTCGACTGCTCGGCCTGCCGCAGCCGGATCAGCGCGTCGTAGGTCGGGGGCGGGTTGGGGTTGCGGTAGAAGACGCCGGTGTACAGCTCGGTGCCGTAGGCGCGGGCGAGGTCCATCGCCTTCAGCTGGTTGGCCGAGTCGTGGCCGAGGCTGGCGAGGGTCTTCATCTTCGCCTTGTGCGCCTTCAGCTGCTGGTCGTCTTCGCCGAAGGTGACGCAGGGCGACTGGATGTTGACGAACGAGAAGCCCGGGTACCGAATCGCCTCTTCGATCAGCGCGGTCATCCCCGGCATGTCGGCGGGGGTGGCCTGGGCGACGAAGCCCGCTCCGTAGGCGAGCACGTAGAGCAGGGGGTTGATCGGCTCTTCGAGGCTGCCCAGCGGAGAGGTCACCGTCTGCAGCCCCCTGGGCGCGGTGGGCGACAGCTGGCCCTTGGTCAGGCCGTACACCTGGTTGTCCATCACCAGGTAGGTGAGGTCGGTGTTGCGGCGGATCGCGTGGGCGACGTGGCCGCCGCCGATCGAGAACCCGTCGCCGTCGCCGCCGGCGACCACCACCAGCAGATCAGGGTTGGCGAGCTTCACCCCCTGGGCGATCGGCAGCGAGCGGCCGTGCACGCTGTTGAAGCCGTAGGCGGTGGTGTAGCCGGGGATCCGGCTCGAGCAGCCGATGCCCGAGATGAAGGCGATCTCGTGCGGCGGGCGGCCGATCGCCGCCAGCGCCCGGTACAGCCCCTGGAGGACGCCGAAGTCGCCGCAGCCGGGACACCAGATCGGCTTGAGGTCGCTCTTGAAGTCCTTCGCCTGGAAAGCGGGCGCGTTCATCAGTTCACCTCGGGAGACATCTCGGCCAGGCGGGAGACGATCTCGCTGGGCTGGAACGGGTTGGCGCCGCTGCGGGCGAGCGACTTGAGGCCCCGCGGCACGTCGGTGAACATCCGCAGGATCCGGTACAGCTGGCCCTGGTGCGCCAGCTCGACCACCAGGCCGCTGCGCACCGACGCGAAGAACGACTGGTAGATCTCCTCGGCGATTGGGTAGAGCAGGTAGGGCACCAGCAGCTTGACCTTCAGGCCGCGGGCGACCGCCAGCGCGTGCGCCTCGCGACAGACCCCGGCGGTGCTGCCCCAGGCGATCAGCGCGATCGACGCCTTCGGATCCCCTGAGACCTCGAACAGATCGGTGCGCTTCTTCAGCGGATCGAGCTTGTTGAACCGCTTCTCGTTCATCCGGGCGTGCATCGTGCCGCTCGCGGTGGGCTCGCCCTTCTCGTTGTGCTCGATCCCCGCGCCCAGGTAGTTGCCGCCCTTCATCCCCGGGTGGCTGATCGGGCTGATCGAGTCGGCGGTCAGCTTGAAGCGGCTGTAGTCGACCAGCTCGGCCTCGGTCGGCCGGCGGCGCTCGAGCACCTCGAGCTTGCTGGTGTCGATCGGGTCGATTGCTTCCTTGCGCTGGGCGATCTCCTGGTCGGAGAGGATGATCACCGGGGTCTGGTAGACCTCGGCGATGTTGAAGGCCTCGACGGTGATCTTGAAGGTGTCGGAGACGTCGGTGGGGGCGAGCACCGGCCGCAGCACGTCGCCGTGGGCCGAGAACACCGCCTGGAACAGGTCGCCCTGCTCGGGCTTGGTGGGCAGCCCGGTCGAGGGGCCGCCGCGCTGGACGTTGAGCAGCACCAGCGGCAGCTCGGCCAGCGAGGCGAGGCCCAGGATCTCGGTCTTCAGAGACATGCCCGGCCCGCTGGTGGCGGTCATCGACTTCTTGCCCGCGAACGAGGCGCCCAGCGCCGCGCCGACGCCGGCGATCTCGTCCTCGGCCTGGAGCACCACCCCGCCGTACTTCCAGATCTCTTTCGAGAGGGTCTGCATCACCTCGGTCGAGGGGGTAATCGGGTAGCCGCCGAAGAACTGCACCCCGCTGAACAGCGCGCCGGCGGCGCACATGTCGTTGCCG
This sequence comes from Myxococcaceae bacterium, assembly GCA_018262385.1. Taxonomy (GTDB): domain Bacteria; phylum Myxococcota; class Myxococcia; order Myxococcales; family Myxococcaceae; genus JAGSPQ01. The sequence goes on from JAGSPQ010000310.1 coordinate 3,917, forward strand.
TCGCACAGCAGCTTGGGGCCGCTCTTGGTCGGCAGGGCGAGGGTGTGCTGCTCGGCCAGCGGGTGCGCGGTGGCGTACTCGATGCCGGTGGCGAGCGCGCGCTCGTTGGCCTCCAGCAGCCCTTCGCCCTTGTTGCCGAACTTCTTCTTCAGCCCGCGGGCGATCGCAGTCGAGGGGATCCCGAACCAGCCGGAGAGCAGGCCGAGCACCACGCTGGTCTTCGCCTTGTCGGTGCCGGCCGACTTCTTGGCCAGCTCGCCGATCGGCACCGCCCGCATTTCCCTCGGCATCACCCCCCGCTCTTTGAGCGTCGCGGGCGGCGGGCCGGCCTTCTCTTCGTAGATGAAGACCGTGGCCACCGACAGCGGCAGCTCGGCCCCGAAGCGGAAGAAGTCATCCCAGTTGAGCGCCACTGCGACGTCCAGGGCACCTCCCGGGTTGAGCACCTTGTTCGTGCTCAGCCGAACCCGGCAGGAGGACTCTCCCCCGCGGATCTGCGAGCCGAAGCTCTTCGTCATCAGCGCGTGATAGCCCTCGGAAGAGGCCGCGGAGAGCAGCGACTCGCCTGCGCTCACCACTCCGTCGCCTCCCGACCCTGCCATTCCCAGAATGAGATCGTCGACCATTGGCCCGGCGACTCTGCAACTCATGCACCGTTGGCGAATCTTTGGGTTCCGCCGCCGCAAGCCCCCGCCCGGCCAGCCTTCTGCTCGTGCAGCTCTTGCACTTGGCTGGCCGAGGCGCAGTCCATTCACGTGGGTAGGGGAAGGGGAAGGGCCAAGCACGCCGCGCGCTTGATCCAGGTCAAGCCACCAAGCCGCGGCCTTATTAGTGCTTACCGCCTTCGAACATGCATGAACGCGAGACGTTGATGGTCGACGGCAACGAGGCCGCCGCCCACGTCGCCCACCGGCTGAGTGAGACGATCGCCATCTACCCGATCACCCCCTCCTCGACGATGGCCGAGCTGGCGGACGAGTGGTCGGCGGTAGGGCAGAAGAACCTCTGGGGCGGGGTGCCGGAGGTGGTGCAGCTGCAGTCGGAGGCTGGCGCGGCGGGCACGGTGCACGGGGCGCTGCAGGCGGGCGCGTTCACCACCACCTTCACCGCCTCTCAAGGCCTGCTGTTGATGATCCCCAACTTGTACAAGATCGCCGGGGAGCTGACCCCGTTCGCGCTCCACGTGGCGGCCCGGTCGCTGGCCACCCACGCGCTGTCGATCTTCGGCGATCACTCGGACGTGATGGCCTGCCGGCAGATCGGCGTGGCGCTGCTCGCGTCGGGCTCGGTGCAGGAGGCCCACGATCTGGCGGCGATCTCGCACGCGGCGACCCTCGAGGCGCGGATCCCCTTCCTCCACTTCTTCGACGGCTTTCGCACCTCGCACGAGATCGGGCGGATCGAGGTGATCCCCACCAAGGCGCTGCGGGCGCTGTTGAGCGAGGAGGCCGAGGCAGGCCACCGCGCGCGGGCCCTCAACCCCGATCGCCCGGTGCTGCGCGGCTCGGCCCAGACCCAGAACCCCGACACCTTCTTCCAGGCCCGCGAGGCGTGCACCCCGTTCTACGCCGCGTGCCCCGGCGTGGTGCAAGCGGTGATGAACCGGTTCGCCGGGCTCACCGGGCGGCAGTACCGGCTGTTCGACTACGTCGGCCACCCCGAGGCCGAGCGGGTGATCGTGGCGATGGGCTCGGGCGCCGAGGTGGCCCACGAGCTGGTCGAGGCGGAGGTCGCCAAAGGCCAGAAGGTGGGAGTGCTGAAGGTGCGGCTCTACCGGCCCTGGTCGGCGGCCGCGTTCCTCGAGGCGCTGCCGAGATCAGTGAAGGCGATCGCGGTGCTCGATCGCACCAAGGAAGCCGGCTCGGTCGGAGAGCCGCTGTACCTCGACGTGATCGCCACCCTCTTCGAGTCGGGCGCGCCGCCGCTGAAGGTGATTGGCGGGCGGTACGGGCTGTCGTCGAAGGAGTTCGACCCGGCGATGGTGCAGGCGGTGTTCGCCGAGCTGGCCAAGAGCAAGCCGAAGAACCACTTCACCATCGGGATCGTCGACGACGTCAGCCACACCTCGCTGGAGTGGGATCGCAGCTTCGATCTGCGGCACCCCGAGCGGGTCCAGGCGGTCTTCTACGGCCTGGGGGCCGACGGCACGGTCGGAGCGAACAAGAACACGATCAAGATCATCGGCGACGAGACGCCCCACG
>JAGSPQ010001046.1 GCA_018262385.1 Myxococcaceae bacterium
GTGCACCTGGTGATCGGTGCTGGGGGTCGGCTCGGACAACAGCCGGTGGGCGGTGACCAGCGCGGCGAAGCTGACGGCGGCGATCACCAGGTCCAGCCCGCCGCGAAAGACCGAGCCGAAGATCAGCAGCGCCGCCAGCAGCAGCACCGCCACCGACCAGCCGGTGCGGCCGGCCAGCGGCCGGCGGTTGGTGAGCGAGATCGCGAATGCGATCGCGAACGCCAGCAGCGCCCAGCTCGGGACGGCGCCCGACAGCGCGACCGAGCCGAAGGCCGACAGCGCCGCGCCGTCGCGCAGCAGCAGCCGGGTGCGGGTGCGCTGCGAGGCGATCACGGCGCCTCCTCGTCGAAGCCGACCCAGGCGAGTGCGGCGAGCAGCCGCCGTTCCTGCCCGGGGCCTCCGGCCGGCCGCACCTGCGCCTTGCCGGCGTGGAGCCCGACCTCGTGGCCGCGCTGCAGCAGCCGCTGGCTCAGCGCGGCCGCCTCCTCGACGCGGGTCTCGAGCTCCTCGCCTTGAAGCTCGGCGTTCACCTCGAGCACGAATTGCTGGGTCTCTTCGCGCTCGCGCTCGACCTTGAGCAGCTTCCCCGCGGCCGCGCTCTTCAGCCAGTGGATCCGGCGGCCGTCTTCCCCCGGGGCCAGCTCGCGCAGGCCGAGCACGTCGCCGGTGCCGTCGCGCCGCCGGGGATTGCCGCCGTCGCCCGCCAGCAGCCCTTCGCGCTCGGGAGGGTCGGCGCAGACGAAGCCGCGGCGCGGGTAGATCAGCAGCTGATCTTCGACCTCCAGCACCCGGGTCTTCGCGAACAGCCCGAGCGGGAAGGTGGTGGTGACCCGCAGGCCCACAAGCCGCACCGGCCCGCGCTTTGGCACCACGCAGTCGGCGCGCGCGATCACGTCTTCCTGCGCGACCCACGGGATCCAGACCCCTCCGGAGACCAGCCGGTTCTCTTCCGACAGCTCGAGCGCGAAGCTCCGGCCGCTGGTCCGCCGCACCTGGTAGCGCAGCGCGAACGGTTGGCCGGCGCTGGCCACGTCCGGCAGCAGCCGGCGGATCCGCAGGTGCCGCAGGCTCCGCTCGGACAGCACCCCCGAGGCGACGATCAGGCTGAGCAGGAACCCCAGCACCAGGTAGAGCAGGTTGTTGCCGGTGTTGAGCGCGCCCAGGCCCACGCCCATCGTGATCACCAGGTAGGTGCGGCCCACCCGGGTGATCACCATCGTGCGCGGCAGCTTCAGCCACGGCCTGATTCGGGCCAGCACGCGGCGGAGCATCAGCGAGGGGCGGGGATCTTCCGCGCGATCTCTTCGAGCAGGTGGGCGGCTTCGTCGCGGCTGAACGTCCCCTGCGCCGCGCTCTTGAGCAGCATCCGGTGGGAGAGCGAAGGGGCGAGCACGGTGCGCACGTCGCCCGGAGTGGTGAAGTCGCGCTCGTCCCACAGCGCCCAGGCCCGGGCGGCCGCCATCAGCGCCAGCACCGCGCGGGTGGAGGCGCCGCGCTCGATCTCGGCGTGCTCGCGGGTGGCGCCCGACAGGCGGACCGCGTAGTCGGCCACCGCCGGGTCGACCCGCACCCCGTCGGCCCCGGCCTGGATCGCCGCCAGATCGTGCCGCGAGGCGACCGAGACCATCCCCGCCAGCGGATCGCTGCGGCGGGCCTGGATCAGCTGGGTCTCGACCTCGGGCGGCAGGTGCCCGAGCGACAGCCGCATCAGGAACCGATCGAGCTGCGAGTCGGGCAGGGGGTAGGTGCCCGACAGATCGATCGGGTTCTGGGTGGCGATCACGGTGAACGGCGCCGGCAGCGGGTGGGTCACCCCGTCGAGGCTGACCTGCCCCTGGCCCATCGCCTCCAGCAGCGCCGACTGGGTGCGGGGCGGAGCGCGGTTCCAGCTCGTCGGCCAGCACCAGGTGGTGGAACAGCGGCCCGGGCCGGAACTCGAACTTCCCCTGGGCGGCGTGGAAGATCTGCACCCCGAGGATGTCGCTGGGCAGCAGGTCGGCCGTGAACTGGATCCGGGCGAACGACAGCCCCAGCGAGCGGGCGAGCCCTTCGGCGAGGGTGGTCTTGCCCACCCCCGGCACGTCCTCGAGCAGCAGGTGCCCGCGGGCCGCCAGGCAGGTGATCGCCAGCTTGGTCTGCTGCGGCTTGCCGAGCACGACCTTGCCGACGTTGGCAGCAATCCGCTCGAGCAGCACGCGGGGCGCATCGGCAGGCGTCAGTTGAAGAGTACTCATCGGTGGGGGCGGCGGAGTGTAACCTCAACCAGACTCCATGGGACGCATTCGGGTTCTCTCCGCCGAGCTGATCAACCAGATCGCCGCCGGCGAAGTCGTCGAGCGCCCGGCCTCGGTGGTGAAGGAGCTGGCCGAGAACTCGGTGGACGCCGGGGCAGGCACGATCCGGATCGAATTGTCGGGGGGCGGGCTGCAGCAGATCCGGGTGATCGACGACGGCACCGGGATGTCGCGCAGCGACGCGGTGCTGGCGCTGGAGCGCCACGCCACCAGCAAGCTGGTCGACGCGGCCGGGCTGTTTCAGATCTTCACCAAGGGGTTCCGGGGCGAGGCGCTGCCGGCGATCGCCTCGGTCTCGCGCTTCAGTCTCCACACCTCGGAGCCCCAGGCGCCCAGCGGAGTGCGGATCGTCGTCGACGGCGGCGGCCCGCTGCAGGTGGAGGACGCGCCGCCCGCGGGTGGCACCCGGATCGAGGTGGCCGATCTGTTCTTCAACGTGCCCGCGCGCCGGAAGTTCCTGCGCCGCGAGCAGACCGAGCTGGTGCACTGCGAAGAGGCGGTGATCCGCCTCGCGCTCGCCCACAGCGAGGTCGGCTTCTTCCTCGAGCACGACGGGCGCAGCCTGCTCGCCGCTCCGGCCTCGGCCTCGGATCCGACCGAGCGGATCGCCGCCGCGCTGGGGCCCGAGGTCCACCCGCACCTGCTGGCGGTGGACGAGCGCCGGCTCGGGGTGCGGGTCACCGGCTACGTCGCCTCGCCCGAGTACACCCAGTCGAACGCGCGCGGCCTCTACACCTTCGTCAACCGCCGCTACATCCGCGATCGCGGAGTGAACTTCGCGGTGCAGCGCGCCTTTCAGGAGTCGCTGCCCCCCGGGCGCCAGCCGGTGGCGGTGCTGTTCCTCGAGCTCGACCCCTCGCAGGTGGACGTCAACGTTCACCCCCAGAAGCTCGAGGTCCGCTTCGCCGACGCGCGCGGGGTGCAGGAGGCGCTGATCGCCGGGATCTCGAAGGCGCTGAAGGCCGCGCCCTGGCGGCAGGGCGTCGAGCCGGTGGGGGAAGGCGTGGCCGGAGCGCACTACGCGCTGGCGGTCGATCGGTTCCTCGCGCGCGCGCAGACCGCGTCGGGCTTTCTCGAGGGGCCGCCGCAGCTCGACGCGCCGGCGCTCTCGTTCGGCCAGGCGCGGCCGGGGATCAACGAGGCGCCGCCTCCCAACTACTTCGGCCGGCTGCGGTTCATGGGTGAGCTCGCCGCCCGCTTCTGGATCTGCGAGGCCCCGGGCGGAACGCTGGTGGTGATCGATCCGCGCGCGGCGCTCGAGCGGGTGCGCCTGCACCAGCTGCGGCTCGCGCTCGCCCAGGGGACGCTGGCCACCGCGCAGCCCACCCTGTTCAGCGCGACGATCGAGCTGCCCGCCCCCGAGCTGGCCCGGATCAGCGAGGGCACCGCGAGCCTTTGGGCGCTCGGGCTGTCGGTCGAGGCCTTCGGCGGCAGCACCGTGGCGGTGAAGA
>JAGSPQ010000311.1 GCA_018262385.1 Myxococcaceae bacterium
TCTGGCGCTCGACTCGGGCAAGTGCAGCCTGGCGGAGATCGAAGCCTGCGCTGCCCGCTACCGGGTGGCGTGGGTCAGAACCCGACGCGGCGCATCACGAACCGGGGCATCGCCTTGATCACCGTCATCACCGCCCGCCAGATCGGCGGCGCGTACACCACCGGCGTGCCGTGATCGATCGCCTCCAGCACGGTGGCGGCGACGTCGTCGGCCTCGCCCGCGAACGGAGGCACCTTCAGCCCCTCGGTCATCCCGGTGCGCACGAACCCCGGCTTCACGCAGACGGTGATCAGCCCCTGGGCGCGGTACTTGTGATCGAGCCCCTCGAGGTAGGCCGACAGGCCCGCCTTGGCGGCGCCGTAGATGAACACCGGCTTGCGGCCGCGATCTCCAGCCACCGAGCTGAAGACGCAGAGCGTGCCGCCCCCGCGCGACATCAGCTTCTTCCGGGCCTCTTCACAGAAGACGACGGTGTTCGCGAAGTCGACCGTCAGCAGCTTCTGGGTCAGCTCGGCGTCGCTCTCGAGCCGTTCCTGGGTGGCGAACATCCCGGCGGTGACCACCACCACGTCGAGGCCGCCCAGCGCGCTCTCGGCGGCGTCGAGCGCGGCGCGAAATCCTTCCGGCTTCTCGAGGTCGCAGTCGGCCGAGGCGATCGTCCCCCCGGCGGATCCGCGCGCCTTCAGGTCGGCGGCGCTCTTGAGCAGCTCGTCGGCGCCGCGGCCCAGCAGGGCGACCGAATCGCCGCGCGCGATCATCAGGCGGGCGAGCGCCCGGCCCATGCCGCGGGTGGCTCCGAGAATCGCGACCCGCTTGCCGGTCACGCCGGATCTCCGAACAACCGCACCGACTGCGCGCTCTTGAACTTCAGCTTCGGATCCCACTTCCGGCGCACTTCCAGAAACGCCTTCAGCCGCGGCTCCATTTGCTCGAAGTGCTCCTTGCGGGTGAACGAGTCCTTCGCGAGGTAGACGCGCCCACCCTGGGCGATGACGAACTCGTTGAGGGTGTCGACCAGCGCCTGGGTGCCGTCGCGCACCGCGATGTCGAGCGCGATGCTGATCCCCTTCATCGGGAAGCTGAGCATCCCCGCGCCCTGCGGGCCGCAGTCCTTGATCACGCAGAGGAAGCTGGCCCCGCCCCGCCGGGTCAGCACCTCGAGGAACCGCCGCGCCACGTCGGGCCCGGCGCGGTCGGGGAGCACGCACTGGTACTGGGTGAAGCCGCGCCGGCCGTAGCCGAGGTTCCAGTCCTTCACGAAGTCGAGCGGGTAGATGAACGCGTAGGGGTCGATGATCCCCTGCTTCTTCTTCGCCAGGTGCTTCCAATAAAACCCGGTGTTGAACGCGCGCACCGTCAGCGGCCCGAGCAGGAACTCGGGCGCCTGGAACGGCATCCGCAAGTTGAACGGCTCGCGCGGCAGGTGCTGCGGCGCCTCGTGCGCTTCCGCCCAGCGGCCGAACATCGCGATCCCACGGCCCATCGACTCGCCCTGCGACAGGCAGTCGATCCACCCCATCGTCATCGGCCAGCCCTTCTCGGCCGCCTCTTTGAGCCTGGTGACGTAGGTGGTGACGTCGGGGACCCGCTCGGTCTCCTGCCAGATCCACGCGCTGGGGATCCGGCGCATCCCGAACTCGACCTCGAGGATCTGCCCGGTGAGGCCCATGCCGCCGACGGTGGCGCAGAACAGCTCCCGCTCCAGATCCGGCCCGCACTCGAGGATCCGCCCGTCGGCGACGTGCATCTTCAGCCGCGAGACGTGCGCGCCGAAGCAGCCCTCGACGTGGTGGTTCTTGCCGTGGACGTCGGCGGCGACCATTCCGCCCAGGGTGACGAACTGGGTGCCGGGGGTGACCGGCACGAACCAGCCGCGCGGAAGGAAGGTGCGGTTGAGCTCGATCAGCGACAGCCCCGCCTCGGCGCGCAGCCGGCCGGTGACTTCGTCGAAGGAGAGGATCCGATCCGCCCGCACCGTCGAGACCACCAGCGGGTTGCTCGCGGGCGGGAGCGACGAGTCGCCATAGCTGCGGCCGAGGCCCCGGAAGAGGACCTGGGGCGCCCTGGCCAGATCGTCGGGCTGCACCTCCCGGCCGGGGCCGAACTGGCGGCCCCACCCGCTGACGAGATCTCGCGGTTGCTTCATCACGCGCCTCTCGTAAGCGAGCCGAGGGGCCGACGCAATCGCCTCAGTTCGACATCGCGTCGAGCTGGCCGTTGGCGCCCAGGGTCAGCGGCGGGCAGTATGGGCGCGGGTTCTCGCGCGTCCACCACACCCCCGGCTGATCGAACGGCGCAAACCGGTAGTCCCACACGGTGGTGCGCACGTACTTCGGCGGGGCGTCCGCGAACGGATCCGTCTGAAGCAGCCCGCGCACCGGGGCCGAGCCCTGGAGCAGCTTCCACTGGAACGCGACGATCCACGGCTGGCTCTGGCAGTCGCTGAGCGCGGCGAACCACATCTGCCAATCGAGCCGCGGCTGGAGCGGCGCAATGAACCCCGGGCGAGCGTCGAGCCGGCCGGGCTTGTACTTGAACTCCCAGGGCGTCCAGGTCTGCCCGTCCCGGCTGCCCTCGACGAGGATCTCGCCGCGGGTCTTGGTCATCACCGCGAAGGCGCCGTACGCGTTGATGGTGCCGAACGGGTAGAGCACGTCGAGCGCCGCCCGCACCGGCCCTCCGGCGCCGCGGACGAACACCCCCACGCTGATCAGCGCGTAGCAGGCGGCCAGGGCGAGGCCGGCCCGCGCAAGCGCCACCCGAGCGGCGTACGGGCGCGGCGGCAGCGCGGGCCACTTCCACCGCGGGGCCAGCCACTTCAGCGCCGCGTCGTCGAGCAGCGGCAGGCACAGCACCGCGGTGAGCAGGTTGAAGTAGCTGTAGTTGCCGGCAGCCGCGAGCGTGACCTGGAGGGTGAACATCGCCGCCGCCGCGACCAGCCGCATCCGCCGGGTGCCGAGTGCCAGCGCCGCCAGCGGCAGCTCGCAGGCGAACATCACCGCCGCGCCGAGCCGGTGGATGATCATCGGCCACTGGTGCGCGAAGTAGCTGGTCCAGGTCGGCAGCGGCTGGGTCCAGTAGTGGTAGCTGAGCGCGGTGAGGTCTCTCCACGAGGGATCGCCGCTGGCGAGCTTCACCACCCCCGAGGAGAAGGTGAGCTTGAAGGCGAGGAACTGGAGGATGAAGCGCGCCCAGGCCGACGGCTCGCTCTCGGTGGCGAGCGAGGGCCGGATCCCCGCCGGGGCGAAGAAGATCGACCAGAAGAGGGTCTCGATCAGCAGCAGGTCCCACTGGAAGGAAAGGAACGGGCCGCCGACGTGGACCAGCGACATCCAGCCCAGCCACAACAGCCCGAGCACCAGCCGGGGCCAGATCCCGGCAATCAACAGCCCGGCGAGGACGACGCAGAGGGCGCAGAGCGCGTGGAGAAAGCCGTCGCTGGCCGACAGCCACGCCAGGGTGGGGACGTCGAAGAACGAGATCCCCTCGGCGGCGTGCAGTTGCTTCATCTGCTCGGCGGCGGGCCAGATCCCGTTCGAGCCGATCAGCCCGTTCAGCTGCGCCCACAGGCTGCCGACCGCCACGAGGACGACGACTCCGAGCCCCCGCAGATAGAGCCAGCGTGCCAGCCGCATTGGACGCGCTGCTTAGCAGGTGGTTAGAAATACGCCCCGTGTGCGCGCGCTACTCACTGAAGACCAACCCGCTCGAGCTGCAGGCCGAGTTCGAGCTGGCCGAGGTCCCGGTGCTCCCCGCCCGCTACAACGTCGCCCCGACCCAGGCCGCGCCGATCCTCACCGCGACCCACCCGCATGCGCTGACGATCGCCCGGTGGGGGCTGGTGCCCAGGACTCACACCTTCAACGCCCGGGCCGAGACGCTGAGCCAGAAGGGCGTCTTCAAGGAAGCGTTCGCCCAGCGCCGGTGCCTGATCCCGGTCGACGGGTTCTACGAGTGGCGGCAGGTGGGAAAGCTGCGCCAGCCGCTCCACATCACCTTCCGCTCGCAGCGGCCGTTCTCGATCGCCGGGATCTGGGACCCGGGCTGCTTCAGCCTCATCACCACCGCGGCCAACGACTTCATGAAAGGCATCCACCACCGGATGCCGGTGGTGATCGCCAGAGAGGATCGCCACCGCTGGCTGACCGACGACGCCCACGCCCACCAACTGCTCCAGCCGTGGGCGGGGGAGGCGCTGGCGGCGCTCGAGGTCTCCCAGGCGGTGAACAAGGTGGCGATCGACGATCCGCGCTGTCTGGAGCCAGCGAAGACGGTGCAACTGTCGCTGCTGTAAGTATGCTGCGCCGCGACGATGGTGAACGAAGAGAGCCACTCGGATGAGATTGGAATTCCCCGGCGGGGCTCGCCGCTGCCGTGGATGCTGCTCGCGGTCACCTTGATCATCGCCGTCGGCATCTTCGCGATGGCCCGCGGGCGGCTGAACGACGAGCGGCTGCGCACCGCCAATGCGCTGAAGGCGAACGACGAGGTGATGGGCCGGCTGCGCACCGCGGCCAGCGAGTACGCCAAGAGTCAGATCAGCGTCACCGAGCTGGAGGCGAAGCAGCAGGCGCTGGAGAAGCAGGTGAAGGAGCTGGACGAGAAGAGCAAGGCGCTGGGCACCGAGCTGGACGAGCTGAAGAAGACGAAGAAGAAGAAGTAGGCTCGCGGGCCATGCTCGCTCCCCTGCTGGCGCTCGCCCTGGCTGCCGCACCCTTCCCGCTTCCGGGCGTCGACGGAAAGCCGCTCGCGGTCACCGAGGGGCAGAAGTCGTTTCGCCTCCCGATGCGGTTCGAGAAGGTGCGCGCGTTCTACGAAGAGCGCTTCAAGGACACCGCCGGAGTGACGGTGCGGATCAGCGGCACCCCCGGCAGCCGCTCGCTCTCCCTCTCCAGCGCGCGGGTCACCGACGCGTGGAAGTCGGCGACGGTCAAGGAGGGCGAGACCGAGACGGTGGTCGAACTCAAGGCGGTCATGGTGATGAAAGGCGAGGACATCGCCGGCAAGGGTCCGCCGGTGGAGTTCATCTTCACCCGCTCGCCCGAGGTGCAGCAGTCGCTGAAGACGATCGATCACACCGAGTCGATGCGGGCCCGGTGATGGTCCGCTGAAGGAGGCTGTGGTACGCCGCGCCTCACGGGTTCGGCCGGACCCCTCTTTTTCTGCTCGGGACTGCCATGAACTTCCGATTCTTCCTCGTCCTCGCGGGTGCGATCTCCACTGCCGCGTGCTTCTCGGCGGTCCCTGAGCAGCCGTGCCTGGGCGATGCGGGCTGCCCCGTCGATGGCGGAGTCGGCGGCGGCACCGGCGGCAGCGGCGGTGGAACGGCCGGCGGCACCGGAGGCAGCGGCGGCGGGACGGCCGGGGGCACCGGGGGCGGAGCAGCGGGCGGAGTGGGCGGTGGCACCGGCGGCGGCTCGACCGGCG
>JAGSPQ010000312.1 GCA_018262385.1 Myxococcaceae bacterium
TGGTCATGGTCCCCCTCGGGAAAAACGTAACTATTTGGAAACGGAGGGGGACCCTAGGGGCAGACTCGATGCGTCACAACTGTAATTTTTGTCGGACAACGCAATCAGAGGTAATCGGCCGGGTAACTCAGGCTTTGGCCGGCTCGGGCTCGGGGGCCTTCGCCGGCGCGGGCCGCCAGAACTTCGGCGGCAGCAGCGCGAAGCCGACCAGCACCAGCTGGGACACCATGAACCAGGCGAGCGCCCAGAACGCCTCGTCCATGAAGCCGTAGGCGTGCAGCCCGACCCCGAGCATGTTCACTCCGAACCAGGAGAAGCTGGTGATCACGTTGCCGAAGATCGCCATCGCCATGATCCCCCGCTCCTTCGCGTAGCCGCCCCAGCGGGCGTGGAGGATGATCGCGCACCACAGCACGATCAGCAGGGCGCCGTTCTCCTTCGGATCCCAGCCCCAGAACCGGCCCCAGGACTGGTCGGCCCAGATCCCGCCCAGCACGGTGCCGATGAAGCTGAAGAACAGCGCGAAGCAGATGATCCCGTAGGTCATCGAGGCCAGCGCTTTGCTGGTGGCGGGGTCGAGCGCCTTGGCGAAGTGGCGCCGCACCACCCAGACGATCGCGATCGCTCCGGCGAGGAAGGTGCCGCTGTAGCCGATGGTGATGGTCACCACGTGGGTGGCGAGCCAGAAGTTCGAGTCCAGCACCGCCCGCATCATCTCCATCGTGTCGCCGTCGCTGGCCAGGTGGTGGGCGACGATCAGCGAGGCGAAGCCGGAAGCGGCGGCGACCACGGTGCCGTAGCCGCGGCGGTACATCCGCTCGAGGATGATGCCGAGGATCACCGCCCCCCAGCCGACGAACACCGCCGACGAGTAGAGGTTGGTCACCGGCGGGCGGCCCTGGAGGATCACCCGGGAGATCAGGCCGGCGGTGTGGACGACCGACCCCGCCACCAGCAGGGCGAAGGCGGTGGGCTGGAGGATCGTGGGCTTCCACACCCACGACGCGAAGACGCAGATCAGCGCCAGCACGTAGATGATCATCCCGGCGTAGAAGGGCTGGGCGCGGTTGAACACCACCTCGGCGCTCACCTGCCCGGCGGCAGCGGGGCTCTGGGCCCTGGCGATCGCCGCCAGCTCGCTGACCGCGGTGTTGAAGTCGGCCGGGGCCTTGGCGGCGTGGGCCTGCGCCAGCCGGGACCAGACGAGCAGGCTCGGGTCGGGGGGGCCGGCGCCGGCGGCGGTGAGCGCCTCGCCGACGTTCAGCCAGGCCTCGGGGGGCTGCCCGGCGGCGGGGGGAAGGGGACGGAACACCGCCAGCTCGGTGAGCGCCGCCAGCCGCTGCTCGGCGCCCGGCGCGGCGCGGTTGGCGATCTCGGTCGCCAGCCCCGGGGTGCGGGCCAGCTGCACCGTGTTGCGCAGCCGGTGGTACTGGTAGAGGCGATCGAAGAGGTTCGCGATCGCCGACTGGAATCGGGTGCGCTGCTTGGGGTCGATCGAGCGGGCCAGCTCGGCCTGCTTCTCGATGTCGGCGATGTGCGGCTCGAGGGTTTTGAACGAATAGTAACGATCGGCGGTCTGCTGGATGTCGATGAAGCCGAGCACGTCGGGATCGTTGATCACGAAGATCGGATGGTCGTCGGCGACGTCGGGCGCGAACATCACGTCGAGCAGCCACTCGTCCGGGCCGACTGCCTTGCCCTGGTAGCGGAAGGTCTGCTGGCCGCGGATCACCAGCAGCGAGTTGCGGGCGATCGAGTCGATCGGCTTGACCCGGCCGCCCTCGAGGACGGGAAGCTGGCCGAAGCCTGCGACGTCGTAGCCGCGCAGCAGGCCGGCAGGCAGCGCGGCGTACAGACAGCCGGCGAGGGCGAGGACTCCCGCGACGCGGGGCGCGAGCTTGGCGACGTTCATGGCGAGCCCTCCACGGCCAGCGACCGTCCTTTCTGAGTTCGGCGCAGCGAGATGGCGAAGTGGATCAGCAGCCCGAGGCTGACCAGGGTGCAGGAGATGTACGGCAGCAGCCAGCCGGGGTTGTCGACCACCTGGAGCACCGAGAGGGTGTCTTCCTTGCCGAAGCTCGACTGGTAGAAGGCCTTCCCCCCGAAGCGCATCGGCTGGTTCATGTAGATGAGGACGTCGCGGTCTTCCTTTTTGTCCGGGGTGGAGAGGTGGACCAGGCTGGCGAAGTTCTTCGGGATCTGGGTGCCCGGGTAGACGTCGTGGCGGAAGTCCCGCAGGGTGACGTCGTAGGCGAGGTACTCGCGCCGCTGGCGCATCCCGAGGCTGTAGACGCGCCCCTGGTGGGTGAATTCCTGCGGCACCGACACCGCGTTCGACACCAGCCAGGTGCCGTAGCTCTTGCCGTCGGCGATCGGCTCGACGAACACCACGGTGCGGTTCATCTCGTCGTCCCGGGTGATCGCCGGGACCTCGGTCACCTTCACGTGGGGCCCTACCCCCATGTCCGCCATCGTGGGGGGCTCGGCAGGCGCGCGGTCGGCGAGGTCGGCGTTGCGGACGAAGTGCTTCACCTTGAGGCTCAAGGGAGTGCCGGGGATCGCCACGGTCGATCCTGCTTTGAGCAGCGCCTCGGGGACGCCGTAGACCTCGTCGTGCCCGGGGTCGGTGCCGTCGATCAGCGACAGCTCGAGCTCGCGGGGGCTCTCGACGTAGTTGACCGTCTGCCCCTCTTCGATCGTCATCTGGGTCTCGCGCTGGAAGGCGCCGGTGACGAACTCGCCGGCGATGAGCAGCACCAGCCCGGCGTGGGTGACCCACATCCCGCTCTTCTTCCAGCTGAGCTCCATCCGCTTGATCTGCGCGGCGACCAGGTTGACCACCAGCACCGCTCCGACCAGCGCGCCGCCGGGCATCAGCGGAATCGACTGCTCCCAGCCGGCCGGTTTCCACCAGACCCAGAAGCTGTGGATGTACACGGTGACCGCGCCGAGCGTGCCGAGCTGGACCTGGGCGAGGGTGCAGGCGAGGACCAGCACGATCAGCACCGACAGGCTGGCGACGGTGAGCTTCAGCGAGGTGAGCACCGCCCAGATCCGGGTCGCGATTGGCTTAGTCAAAGTGGAGGCTCTCGAGCAGGTGGATGAAATCGGCGCGGGCCGTGCCGACCGGTTCGGCGTCGCCCGCCATCTTGATGAACCAGGTGTTGCCGTCGGTGAAGGCGAGCAGGCCGACGATCACCCGGGCCCTGGCTGGGATCTCGCCGGAGAAGTCGAACAGGGCCAGGGTGCCCGCCTTGCTCTCGACCCGCTGCCGGGCGAGGGCGAGCGCGCCGTCGTCGAACTCCGGCAGGCCGACCTGCCCGCGCCAGCGATTGACGTTCGCCAGCTCACCGCCGCCCGCGCCGCGCAGGACGACCACCGTGACCTCGAACCGGGCGTCGCCCGGCCCCTTGATCGTCGCGAAGCGCATCCCGTCGTTCAGCTTCTCCGTCCAGCCCTGGGGCAGGGTCCACTTCAGCGGCACCTGGGGCACCACGTCGGGGGTGGTCATCGGCCCGCTGGGGGTGGGGACGGCTGGCCGGTCGCCCCCCGGCGCCCGGGGGAGCGGCGGCACGATCCCCGAGCCCGCCATCGGCGAGCCCTTCGGGACGCGGACGTGGGTCACCTCGTCGCGCTGGCAACCAGAGAAGAAGAGGACGGCGCCCGCAGCCACCAGCCAGGCGCCAGTCCGAGGGACCAGCACTCGGCGGATTTGGCGTTTGTTGGACACGAGTCGCATTTCTTATCGACTGTGGGCCCGAACAGAAAGCACAGAATGAGTAGCTAGGCTTAAGTCGCTTCTGCCGATAATAAGCACAACTTGCCTTTCGGTGAACCGGTTTTCTGATCGGTTTTGCAGCTGGGTGAGGAGCCCAAACGGCCTGGCGAGGGTGGGTGAAATCACGCACCCAACGCTCGTAACTCGGCGCCAACGTTTTGGATTTGCGGTGATCCGGTGACGGGGTGGGGTGGCTCGGAGGCTGCACAGCGGCCCGCCCGTGCTGATCCATGCGTACATCGTCTGCCTTGGCCTGCTGTCGGTGGCGCCGCCGCCGCCGGCGCCGATCGAGGTGACGTACGTGCACAGCCTGGCCTCGAGCTCGGGCGTGCTGCCGCTCACCGGGGTGAGCCTGAGCTACGAGCCGACCCACCAGGAGCTGTTCGTCAGTGGCAACGGCCTGGTCCGCGTCTTCAGCGAGAGCGGGATGCAGATCTACGAGTTCGGAGAGGACCCCGGGGTGGGGGGAATCCTCTCGGCGGTGCCGCTGCCGAACGGCGACCTGGTCGCGCTCTCGTTCATCGAAGGGAAGATCTCGCTGCTGAAGGTCAACTTCCGCGGCGAGCCGGTGGGCAAGGTCGAGCTGCGGGGGATCCCGGAAGAGTTCGCGGGCTTCGTGCCGACGGTGATCCGCTTCGGCCAGGGCCAGCTCTACCTGGCCGACACGACGCGGATGAAGGTGCTGGTGGTCGACCCCGACGGCGCGTTCGTCTCTTCCTACGACCTGGCGGAGATCCTCGAGCTGGACCAGGAGCGCGCCAACACCGGCCTGCGCGGCTTCAACGTCGACTCGGAGGGAAACCTCCTCGTCACCATCCAGCCGCTGTTCCGGGCCTTCGTCATCGCTCCCGATCGGACGGTGCGCAGCTTCGGGATGAAGGGGAGCACCGCCGGCAAGTTCAACGTGGTCGGTGGGATTACCCGCGACCTGGCAGGAAACATCTACGTCGCCGACATCCTTCGCTCGGTGGTGATGGTGTTCGCCCCCGACCTCCGGTTCGTGCGCGAGTTCGGCTACCGCGGGCAGAGCCCGAACAGCCTCGCCGGACCCGACGAGCTCGCGGTCGGCAACGGCAAGCTTTACGTGGCGAACAATTCGAAGCGCGGGGTGAGTGTCTTCAAGGTCACTCAGAAGTAACGGAGGCAGCGATTGGCAAACACAACACAACAAAAGCGGAATCAACGACGGAATCAACGACGTAACGGAGGAGCAATGAAACTGACCAGATATACGATTGCAGCACTCTCCGCGTTCGCGATCAACGCGTACGCGTTTCACTCGGGAGGCGTGGCCGAGTGTGAGGGTTGCCACACGATGCACAACTCTTTCGAGAACAAGCCGATGGAGGCGGAGGCAGTGGGCCGCGCGATCGGCCCGGCGCTCGGCCTCGCGCAGTTCCAGGCCGGCCCGTACCTGCTGAAGGGCTCGGACCCCTCGTCCGCCTGTCTGAACTGTCACAACGCCAAGGACACGGCGCCGTCGAGCTATCACATCTCGACCGACTCCTCGATGCTGGCGCCCGGCGTCCCCCCGGTGGAGATGACGCCCGGTGGCGACTTCGCCTGGCTGAAGAAGACCTACGACATGACGGTCCGCGGCACCACCACTCCGGCCGGCAACGACGGCGAGCGGCACGGCCACAACATCCATCGTCGCGATGGACTACGGCTACGAGGCGGACGCGGTGCAGTCGGTGGCGCCCGGCGGCACGGGGTACCCGGCGAACAAGCTGGCCTGCTCGAGCTGCCATGACCCGCACGGCAAGTACCGCCGCGATTCGACCAACACCGTCAGCACCACCGGCCTGCCGATCTTCAACAGCGGCTCCTACGCCAGCAGCAAGGAGCCGATTGCCGGCATCGCGGCGGTCGGCGTCTACCGCCTGCTCGGCGGCATCGGTTACCAGCCCAAGTCGATCACCGGCCCGTTCGCCTTTATGAACTCGCCCCCGATCGCGGTGGTGAACTCGACCTACAACCGCAGCGAGGCCAGCGGCCAGACCCACGTCGCCTACGGGCAGGGAATGGGCGAGTGGTGCGGCAACTGCCACGGAGCGATGCACCTCGACACCTATGTGAGCGGCACTCCCAAGCTGGTCCACCCGGCGGGCAACGGAGCCAAGCTGACCGCGGTGATCGCGGCCAACTACAACTCGTACGTGAGCTCGGGGATCATGACCAACACCGACCCGCTCAAGGCCTACAGCAGCCTGGCCCCGTTCGAGTCTGGCGAGGACTACAGCGCGATTGCTTCGCTGAAGTCGAAGGCCGTGAACACCG
>JAGSPQ010000313.1 GCA_018262385.1 Myxococcaceae bacterium
TTCCTCCAGCTCCTCGGGGCAACGAACCGCGTGCTCGACAACCTCGACCCGTACGTTCCGCGCTCAGCCTGCTACTTCGACAGCCGAGACCGAACGAAGGGCGGTGCGATCTTCTCCCGATGGAGCGTGATCGTTCCGCAAGCCCTGCTGGGCCACATCAAGTCGGCTAGAGGCGGTTAGAGGGCCTTCATCTCGGTGACCAGCTTCTGCAGCGTCGCCTTCGCATCGCCGAAGATCAGCGAGGTCTTCTCGTCGAAGAACAGCGCGTTCTCGATCCCGGCGAAGCCGGTGCCCTTGCCCCGCTTGAGCACGAAGATCTGCCGCGCCTGATCGACGTTGAGAATCGGCATCCCGTAGATCGGGCTGTTCGGATCGCGCTTGGCGGCGGGGTTCACCACGTCGTTGGCGCCGATCACGATCGCCACGTCCACCGTCGCGAACTGGTCGTTGATCTCCTCCATCTCGACCATCTTCTCGTACGGCACGTTCGCCTCGGCGAGCAGCACGTTCATGTGGCCCGGCATCCGGCCCGCCACCGGGTGGATCGCGTACTTCACGTCCCCTCCGCGCTTCTCCACCTGCTCGGCCATCTCGCGCACCAACTGCTGCGCCTGCGCCACCGCCAGGCCATAGCCCGGCACCACCACCACCGAGCGGGCGAACGCCAGCGTCGCCGCCGCGTCCTCGGGCGAGATCCCCTTCATCTCTCCGGTGGTGAGCGCCGCCGCTCCGCCCTTCGGGGCCGCTCCGAAGGCGCCGAACAGCACGTTGGCGAACGAACGGTTCATCGCCTTGCTCATCAGCACCGAGAGCAGGAACCCCGACGCGCCGTCGAGCGCGCCGCAGATGATCAGCACGTTGTTGCCGATCGCGAACCCGGTCGCCGAGGCGGCGAGCCCCGCGTAGCTGTTGAGCAGCGAGACCACCACCGGCATGTCGGCGCCGCCGATCGGCAGCACCATCGAGAGGCCGATCACGAACGACAGCCCGACCAGCGCATAGAACGCCCACTGCTGGGTTGGGTCGTAGACGAGGTAGCCGAACAGCCCGAGCGCCCCGGCGAACAGGGTGAGGTTGACGTAGTTCTGCCCGCGGAAGGTGATCGGCTTGCCGGAGATCAGCTCCTGCAGCTTGCCGAAGGCGACGAAGCTGCCCGAGACGGTGAGCGCGCCGAACAGCACCTCGAACCCCAGCGCCCCCATCATCGCCCGCGGCAGCTCCTGATTGGCGAGGTGGTGCGAGTAGTACTCGGCCACGCCGACCAGGGTCGCGGCGAGCGCGCCGAACATGTGGGAGATCGCGATCCGCTGCGGCATCGCGGTCATCGCCACCTTGGTGCCCAGCGGCCAGCCGATGATCGTCCCGAGGGTGAGGCCGACCAGCACCCACCCGTAGCTGACGATCTCGTGGTGCATCAGCGTACCGGCGACCGCCACCACCATCCCGATTGCCGCCAGCTGCATTCCGCGCCGCGCCGTCTCGGGCTTGGTCAGGCTGCGCAGGCCGAGGATGAAGAGCACCGAGGCGATCAGGTACGCCGCGTCGGTGAGGATCTGCTGGGTGGTCACTTCTTCTCCCCCTCCGGCAGGTGCGCCTTCGGGCCCTTGAACATCTTCAGCATCCGGTCGGTGATGATGAAGCCGCCGACGCAGTTGATCGTCGCGCAGGTGACCGCGATCACCCCCAGCACGGTCGCCAGGTCGTTGCGGTTGCTGCCGGCGACGACCAGCGAGCCGACGAGCGAGATGCCCGAGATGGCGTTGGTCGCCGACATCAGCGGGGTGTGCAGCAGCGGCGGCACCCGGGTGATCACCTGGAAGCCGACGAAGCCCGCGAGGATGAAGACGTACAGCTCGGCAATCGCCGTGTGAGTCATGATCGAACCGCTCCGTCGTGGGTGACCAGCATCGCCTTGACGATGTCGTCGGTGAGGTCCAGCCGGGGGGCGCCGTCCTTCACCAGCAGCGTCAGCAGGGTGAGCAGGTTGCGCGCATACATCATGCTCGCGTGGAGCGGCACGGTGGCCGCGAGGTTGGTGGGCCCGATCACGGTGACGCCGTTGACGTCGATCGTCTGCCCGGCCTTCGTCAGCTCGCAGTTGCCGCCCGTCTCGGCGGCGAGGTCGACGATCACCGCGCCGCGCTTCATCGTCTCCACCATCTTGGCGGTGATCAGCCGCGGAGCGGCCTTGCCCGGGATCTGCGCGGTGGTCACCACCACGTCCATGTCCGGCAGCTGCCGGCCGACCGCCTCGAGCACCCGCCGCTGCTGATCCTCGGCCAGCTGGGCCGCGTAGCCGCCGGCGGCCTCCGCCTCCTTCCCCACCCCTTCGACCTCGACGAACTTCGCGCCGAGGCTCATCACCTGCTCCTTCACCGCCGGGCGGACGTCGAAGGCCGAGACCACCGCGCCCAGGCGCTTGGCGGTGGCGATCGCCTGGAGGCCGGCGACGCCGGCTCCGAGCACGAACACCTTCGAGGGGGTCAGCGTCCCCGCGGCGGTGGTGAGCATCGGGAACAGCCGCGGGCAGTGCGAGGCACCGAGCAGCACCGCCTTGTACCCGGCGACGGTCGCCTGCGACGACAGCGCGTCGACCGACTGGGCGCGGGTGGTGCGCGGCACCTTCTCCATCGCCATCGCGTTCACCTTCGCGCCGGCGAGCTGGGCGAGCAGCGGGCCTGCGCTCGAGGGCTGGATGAAGCAGACGAGCAGACAGCCCGCGGGCAGCTGCTTGACCTCTTCCTCGCTGGGCCGGTGGACCTTGAGCACCACCCCGGCGCCGGCCAGGGTGGCCTCGGCGGTCGGCTCGATGGTCGCGCCCGCCTTGGCGAACTGGGCGTCGTCGATTCCCGCCGCCTCGCCGGCACCGCGCTCGACCGCCACGGTCAGCCCGAGCTTGATCAACTTCTGAACTGATTCAGGGACCTGCGCCACCCGCCGCTCGTCCCCTGCCGTCTCCTTCAATACCGCGACCCGCGTCATGACAAATCCACCTAATACGACTCAGTCGGTTGAGGCATCGAAATAGAGGCAAGGGTGTTGCTAAGAAGCGCGGATGACCGCGAACCCATCGGCATCGACCAAGCACAACAACTACATCGGCGGCGAGTGGCTGGCCCCCTCGACCGGGAACTGGGCGCCCAACCGCAACCCGGCGGACCTCGACGATGTGATCGGCCAGTACCCCGTCTCCGGCGAGAAGGACGCGCTCGAGGCGATCGCGGCGGCGAAGGCGGCGTTCCCGGCGTGGGCGGCGACCCCCGGCCCGGCGCGGGGGCGGTTCCTCGCCAAGGCGGTCGAGCTGTTCCGTGCCCGGGTCGACGACTTCGCCCGGATGCTGTGCCGCGAAGAGGGCAAGACCTTCGCCGAGTCGAAGGGCGAGGTGAACAAGGGGATCGCCCTGTTCGAGTTCTACGCCGGTGAGGGCTTTCGCACCCACGGCAAGACGCTGCCTTCCGAGAGCCGGCAGACGCTGACCTTCACCCTGCGCCAGCCGCTGGGCGTGGTGGCGCTGGTCACTCCGTGGAATTTCCCGTTCGCGATTCCGGCCTGGAAGTCGGCGCCCGCGCTGGTGACCGGCAACACGGTGGTGCTCAAGCCCGCCTCCAACACCCCGGGCACCGCGACGATGATGGCGCAGGTGATGCACGACGCTGGCTTCCCGAAGGGCGTCTTCAACCTCATCACCGGCCCCGGTGGCGCGGTGGGAAACACGCTGGTCGACAGCAAAGACGTCCAGGCGGTCAGCTTCACCGGCAGCAACAGCATCGGCCTCGCGCTCAACCAGCGCTGCGCGAAGCGGGGCATCCGGGTGACGGCGGAGATGGGCGGCAAGAACCCGGTGGTGGTGCTCGACGACGCGGATCTCGAGCTGGCCGCGACCGGAATTCTGCAGGGCGCGTTCGGCTCGACCGGGCAGCGCTGCACCGCGACCTCGCGGGTGGTGGTGCAGAGGGGAATCGCCCCGAAGCTCACCGAGTTGCTCGTCGCCGGAGCAAAGAAGCTCAAGGTCGGCAACGGCCTCGAGACCGGCATCGACATGGGCCCGGCGGTCGACGAGGCGCAGCTGAAGACGGACCTCGACTACATCCAGTACGGGCTGTCGGAAGGGGCGAAGCTGCTGTGCGGCGGCAACCAGCTGAAGGAAGGCGCGCTGGCCCGCGGCTTCTTCGTCGAGCCGACCATCTTCTCCGGAGTGAAGATCGGCCACCGGCTGCACCAGGAAGAGGTCTTCGGGCCGCTGATCGCGATCGTCGAGGTGGGTGACTTCGAAGAGGCGCTCCACGCGGCAAACGCGGTGGAGTTCGGCCTCTCGGCCAGCATCTACACGCGCGATGCGAACACGGCGATGAAGTTCGTCGAGCGCTCGGAGGTGGGGATGGTGCACGTCAACAACCCCACCGTGGGCGGCGAGGCGCAGCTTCCGTTCGGCGGCTGGAAGTCGACCGGGGTCGGCGAGCGCGAGATGGCCGAAGAGGGCGCGATGTTCTTCACCCAGCTGAAGACGGTGTTCTTCGACTACACCGGCGCCGCCCGCACCTCGAAGAACTACTAAGGCCGCTACGGCTTGGGGTGGGCGGCGAGGAAGTTCCACACCTCGTTGCCCCAGTTGGCGTTGAGGCCGGGGATGTGAGGGCTGCCTTCCATCGACCACAGCTCGGCGGCGCCGCCCGCAGCGCAGGTGTGGGCCGAGCGCCTGGTCTCGCTGCCCAGGACGTTGGGGTCGAGATCGAACGTCGAGCTGAGGCTGACCGGAGTTGCGCTGCAGCCGTTGAGGGTCGACCAGCCCTGCACCGTCTCGACGGCGCCCGGGTAGGGGAAGGGGCCGTTCGAGCCGCCGGCGTAGTTGATGGTGGTGTCGAGGCTGCCGTGCACCTGGAGCACCGAGACCTTGCTCGTCGGCTGGCACTGGGTGAGCACCTTCCAGTTGGCGCCGGCGAGGCTGACGATCGCGGCGATCCGCTCCGACTTGTCGCAGGCCATCCGGTGCGACATGAAGCCGCCGTTCGAGTGACCGACCAGGTAGACGCGCTTCGGGTCGACCCGGAACTTGATCGCGGCGTCGTCGAGGATCGCGGTGAGGTACTTCACGTCGTCGATGATCGGCGCGACGAAGTTGCAGCAGGCGTCGGTCGCGTTCCAGAACCGCTTGCCGGTGGCGTCGAGCGTCCCGTCGGGAGTCGCGAGCAGGAACTTCTTGGCGTTCGCGAGGGTGGTGAAATCGAAGTAGTTGTTCTGGATCGCGCCGGTGGCCCCGTACCCGTGGAGCAGGACCAGCATCGGCACCGTTCCGCCGTCGTAACCGCCGGGGACGATCAGCGTGTAGGGCCGCGCCGCCAGGATCGCCTGCTGCTCGGGGGTGAGCCCGGCGTCCGTCCCCGCGCCACCCGCCGTGCCGCCGCCCGCGCCGCCCGCGG
>JAGSPQ010000314.1 GCA_018262385.1 Myxococcaceae bacterium
CGACCGCCTTCACCCGGGTCACCACCAGGTCGCCGGCGCGCAGGCCGGTGCGGCCGCTGCGCGCAGGGGCCACCTCCAGATCGCGATCCGGCACGTAGTTCGACTTGCCGAGCGCGGAGAGCACCGCTCCGCCCGAGGACACCATCGCGTCGAGGCGGCCCACCTGGGGCAACCCCTTGAGCGGCAGCACGTAGCTCGAGGTGCTCGAGGCCAGCTCGTGGGACCACGAGACGACCAGCTCCTTGCGGCCCCTGGCCGGAATCGGGAACACCCGCGCCGAGAACTCGTTGCCGGCGGCCTGCTCGAGCAGCGCCGGATCCTGCCGGCGGTGGAGGAAGTCCTCGTACGCCCGCCGGGCCGCCTGCTTCTCGACCACCTCCCCTTCCTGCCAGCGGCCGTCGAGCTTCATCGCGAAGCGGCTCACCGTCGCGCCCCGCGGCAGCGTCACCCGGAACTGCCCTTCGATCACCCGGTCCTGGGGGTTCTCGAACACCAGGGTCAGCTCGGTGAAGGCGAGCGGATCTTCGACCACCGCGTTCGCCGTGTAGGAAACGAGCCTCAGGCCGGTGCCGTCGGACGCCGAGAGGCTCACCGGAGCGTCCTCGGCGAGCGCGGCGAAGGACAGCAGGCAACCGGCGAGGGCGATCAGTGGGCGCATGGGCGCCCATCCTAGGACGACGGGGCTATGGGGCTACGGGCCGAACAGCGGGAGCCCGGCGCTGATCCGCAGCCCGACCCGCGCCGAAGACAGGTCGGTGCGCGCCTGGATCTGCCCCACCTCGGCGTTGAGCACGTCGCGCTCGGCGAGGATCACGTCGAGCTGGGTCGAGGCTCCGACCGCGTAGCGATCGCGCGCCGCGGCCGCCGCCCGGTTGGCCGCCTCCACCTGCGCCTGGGCCGCCTCGACCTTGGTCAGGGCCGCCCGCTGCCGCTGCCAGTCGGTGTGGATCTGATCCCGCGAAGTGAGCCGCGCCCGCTCGGCCTGGAGCCGGGCGATCGACAGCCCCGACTCCTGCACGTTCATCCCCGAGAACGTCGGCACGTCGAGCCGCCAGTTCAGGTAGACGCCGGTGTTGTAGGTCGCGGTGCGGCCGGCGAACCCGGTGGCGTTGCTCACCCGCTCGGTGAACTGCGCGCCAATCACCGGCAGCAGCGCCAGCCGGGACGCCGTCAACAGCCGCTCGCTGGCGAGGACGTCCTGGTCGGCGGCGCGCACCGCGGGCAGCAGCTCGATCCGCGCCTCGAGCTCCTCGAGCGGCGGCGCCGGGCGGGTGTCGACCTCCGGCAGCGGAGCCTCGTCTCCGGGCTCGATGAAGGTCAGCGTCCGCAGGTTCCGGCGGGCGAGCGCGACCAGGTTCTCCGAGTCCGCCACCACCTGCTGGTTGCGCGCCTGCTCGGCAATTGCGCGCAGCCGCTCGATCTCGGTCGCGGCGCCCGCGCTGAGGCGAATTTCCTGCAGCTTCGCCTGCTCCTCGGCCGCGGTGAGCGACTTCTTCGCGGAGTTGCGCACCGCCAGCGAGCCGACGAAGGCGTACCAGCCCGAGACCACCTGGCGCCGGACCTGGTCCCGGGTCAGCAGCTCGCGCTCCACCGCTCCGCCTTCCGCCGCCGAGCTGGCCGCGGCGCGAAACCAGCGCGTGGTGTCGATCAGCGGCAGGTCGATTCGCGCCACCCCGTCGAGCTGATCGGACGGGGTGATCACGACGCTGTTGAACTGGGGCGGCAGCACGGTCGGGACCTCGTTGTGGGTCGCCGCCCCGGTCGCGGTCAGCGCCGGCAGCAGCGCCGTCCACGCCTGGCGAAACTCGGCGGCCGCCCTGGCGCGCTGCTCGGCCGAGACCCGCCAATCGACGTTGTTCTTCTCGGCCGACGCGAGCACCTGCTCGAGCGTCGCGTTCTGCGCCGACGCCGCAGTGGATGCGGCGAGCACACCGATCAGCAGCGCTCGCCTCACTTGCCCACCTCCTCCGCGGCGTCGATCTCCGACAGGCGCACGGGCTCCTCGGCCGGCCCCCACGCCTTGCGCCACATCCGCTTCATGAACACCGAGAGGTCGTCTAGCAACGAGTAGGCCACCGGCACCGCCATCAGGGTCAGCGCCAGCGACAGCACCTGGCCGCCGACCACCACCCCGGCGGTGGCGCGGTTGAAGCCCGAGCCGATGCCCCGCGCGGTGACGAGCGGGATCATCCCCGCCACGAACGCGAAGGTGGTCATCAGAATCGGCCGCAGCCGGTCGACGTTGCCCTTGATGATCGCCTCGGCCCGCGGCATCCCCTTCTCGCGCAGCTTGTTGGTGTGGTCGATCTGCAGAATCGCGTTTTTCTTCACCACCCCGAAGAGCACGAAGATCCCCAGGAAGCTGTAGAGGTCGAGCGCCTGGTCGAACAGGATCACCGAGGCGATCGCGAACGGCAGCGTCAGCGGCAGCGAGACGAGGATGGTGATCGGGTGCAGCCACGACTCGAACTGCGCGGCGAGGATCAGGTACATGAACAGCATCGAGGCGAGCAGGCCGAGCGCGAAGCTGATCCCCGTCTCTCGCATCAGCTTGGTCGTCCCCTGCGGCTTGATCCCGAACCCCTTGGGGAAGTTCTCGTCGAGCAGCACCTGCTTCACCGTGTCGCCCAGCTCACCTTCGCTGACCCCGGGGCCAGGATTGACCATGAAGGTCACCTGCCGCTCGCGCTGGTAGCGCAGGATGCTGCTCGGGCCTTCCGTCGGCTGCACCCTCACCACCTCGGAGAGCGAGACCAGGCCCACCTTGCGCGACGGCACGGTGATCAGCTGGAGCTGATCCTCGCTGCTGCGGAACTCCGGGGTGGCGCGCAGCCGGATGTCGTACTGCTCGCCGTTCTCGGCGTAGCTCGACACCTTCTGCCCGCCGACCAGCAACTGCAGCGCGGCGGCGACGTCCACCACCTGCACCCCGAGGTCGGCGGCGCGGGCGCGATCGACGAACACGCTCAGCTCGGGCTTGCCGACGATCATCGACGTGTCGACGTCCACTGCTCCCGGGATCTGCCTGAGCTTCTCCAGCACCCGGCCGTTGGCCTCGGTGAGCACCCGCAGGTCGGGGCCGGCGAGGATGTACTGGACCTTGGCGGTCGACTGGCCGCCCCCGAACTCGTTCACGTCTCCGATCGAGACCCGCAGGTCCTTCGGCAGGGTGGGCAGGATCTTCTGTCGCACCAGGTCCTTGAGCGCGGCCTGGGTGGCGGTGCGCTGATCAGGCGGGACCAGCTTGACGTAGATCCGCGCCGAGTTCGGAGTGCGCTGCTCGTCGTCTCCGACCGTGACCAGGGTGGCGGTGACTTCGGGCATCGCGCGGATGATCCGGGCCACCCGCTCGCCCACCAGCTCGGTCGCCGGCACGCTGCGGCCCTCGGGCAGCCGCACCACCACCTCGAACTGGGCGCGGTCGTCCACCGGGAGGAAGCCCTTCCGCGCCGCCTTCGCCAGCGGCACGATCGAGGCCATCGTCGCCACGCAGGCGAGCACCACCAGCCAGCGGTGGGCCATCGAGAACTTCAGCACCCGGGCGTAGACGCGCTCGATCGGCCGGTAGCCGTTGTCGACCATCCGCTCGAGCAGCGGCTTCTTGTGTACCCCCGGCAGCTTCTTCTTCAGCCACCGCGAGGCGAGCATCGGGGTGAGGGTGAAGCTGACGAACAGCGAGACGCCGATCGCGAACGACATCGTGATCCCGAAGCTGCCGAGGAAGCGGCCGGGGATGCCGGCGATGAACGCGATCGGCAGGAAGACGGCGATCAGGCTCAGCGTGGTGGCGAGGACGGCGAGGCCGATCTCCTGGGTGCCGACGATCGCCGCCTGCATCGGGTGGAGGCCCTTCTCTTCGATCTGCTTGTAGATGTTCTCCAGCACCACGATCGCATCGTCGATCACGATCCCCACCGCCAGGGCCAACGCCAGCAGGGTGATGGTGTTGAGGGTGTAGCCGTTCAAGTACATCAGCGCGAAGGTGCCGACGATCGAGGTGGGGATCGCGACCGCCGCGATCACCGTGCTGCGAACGTTGCCGAGGAAGATCAGCACCACCAGGGCGGCGAACAGCGCGCCCAGCACCAGGTGCTCGTTGACCGCGTCGGTGCCGGTGCGCACCACCGCCGAGCCGTCGCGCTGAATCTGCAGATCGAAGTCGGGCGGAAGATCCTTCCTCACCTCCTCCATCCGTTCCTTCACCGCGTCGACCACCTGGAGGGTGTTGGTGCCCGACTGCTTGCGCAGCGACAGCAGCACGGTGCGCTCGCCATTCCACATCGCCGAGGTCTCGACGTCCTCGAGGCCGTCCTCGATGGTGGCGACCTCGTCGAGGCGGATCGCGCGGCCGTTCTGCTCGCGCACCACGATCGATCGCAGCTGCTCGACCGAGGAGACCCGCCCATTGACCCGCAAGGTGAGGTAGTCGCGGCTGGTGTCGACCCGCCCGCCGGGGAGAGTCACGTTCTGCGCGTCGATCGCGCGGGCGACCTCCGAGGCGGGCAG
This sequence comes from Myxococcaceae bacterium, assembly GCA_018262385.1. Taxonomy (GTDB): domain Bacteria; phylum Myxococcota; class Myxococcia; order Myxococcales; family Myxococcaceae; genus JAGSPQ01. The sequence continues at coordinate 4,507 of JAGSPQ010000314.1, forward strand.
CCCGAGCGCGCGCAGCTTCACCGGGTCGACCGCCACGTTGATCTGCCGCTGGCGCCCTCCGATGATCCGCACCTGGCCGACGCCGCTGACCGACTCGAGCCGGCGGCGCACCACCCGGTCGGCGATGTCGGTGATCTCGCGGGTCTCTTTGTCCTTCGCGTTGAGCGCGATGTAGAGCACCGGCTGCGCGTCGGGATCCATCTTCTGGACGATCGGCGGGTCGATGCCGCGCGGCAGCTCGCTGAGCGCCGCGTTGACCTTCTGCTGCACTTCCTGGGAAGCGACGTTGACGTCCTTCTCCAGCTTGAAGGTCACGATCACCATCGAGACGCCTTCGGACGAGATCGAGCGCAGCTCGTCGATCCCGCTGATGGTGTTCACCGCCCCTTCGATCTTGTCCGAGATCTCGGTCTCGACGTCCTCGGGCGACGCGCCGGGCAGGCGGGTGATCACCGTCACCGCCGGGAAGTCGATCTTGGGAAACTGGTCGACGCCGAGCTTGGTGTAGAAAACCCCGCCGACGACGAGGATCACCAGACTGAGCACCGTCGCGAAGACCGGGCGCTTCACGCACAACTCTGCGAGCCATTGCATGGGTTCTCTGGGCTCCCTTGGCTACTGAATCGAAGAGCCGTCGCGCAGGCCCGGCGGAGGGTTGAGGATCACCTTGTCCTTGTCGGTCAGCGGCTCGAGCACCGCGACCCGGCCGTCCTTCTGGACCCCGGTGCGCACCACCATCTCGAACGCGTGGCCGTCGCGGGCGAGGAACATCCGCCGCACGGTGCCCTCGGCCTTGATCGCGTCGGCCGGCACGGTGGGCTGCTCCTCTTCCCCCACCCGCAGCAGCACGGTGGCGAACATCCCCGGCCGCAGCGCGCCATCGAGGTTGGGCGCGAGCGCCTCGATG
>JAGSPQ010000315.1 GCA_018262385.1 Myxococcaceae bacterium
GCGGATCTACCGGGATCGTCGCCTTCCCCTGGTCATCGACGGGGAACCCGGGGCTGGCACGCTCGCGGCGGGTCAGCCAGCGGGGCTGGCCAGGCTGCGTCCTCAGCAGCACCGTCGCGAACGAGGCCGGTCTTCCGTCGGGAGTAGTCACCGTGACCTCGATCGTGCCGCCGACCTGAAGCACCACGCGCCCAACATCGGCGGAGCTGATCCCCGGCGCAATGACCACCGTCGCCGGAAGGCACCATGGGCAGCTGAACTGCGACTTGTGCGCGTTGGTGGCGCCCGGGATCCTGAGCTCGAAGCGGCCGTCAGGGCCCGTCGCGACCGGCTGGCCGTCGATCTGAAGGCGCCCGATCGGCTTCCCATTCGAACCGAACGCCTGGCCGTTCAGCTGCCGCCAGGGCTGGAGCACCAGCACGATCGAGGCCTGCTTCGGCCGGAGGTAGCCGCGGCCCTTCGCGTAGCCGTTGGCCGTGGCGACAATGTCCGGCCACGTCTCTGACGTGTGCCTCTTCACATCGGTGAACACCGTGGCCCCAGCGGCATCGGTGCGCTGCGTCACCCCGTCGATCGTCACCGTCGCATTTGCCAGCCCACGACGCTCCGGCCCACCCAGCACCTCGACCTTCACCGTCAATCCATCGTCGGCGTACGTCCCGGTGAAGGTGTTGGCTCCGGGCTTCACGAATGCCTGTCCCAGCCAGTGCCACCGTCCTCCCGGGACGCGCGCCCACACGACGACGGCGCGCGGCTGAAGTCCTTCGAAGCGCGCGATGCCGGCGTCATCGGCGATCTCCGCCTGCTCATCCACCGAGGGCAACCCGGGCTCCGCCTTCACGCTGCACTCGAGGCCTGCCGGCGAGCGCTCGTCGCGCACGATCGTGACCGTGAGGCTTGCTCCCGCGCGGAGCGTCAGCGTGATGTCCGTCGTCGGGCCGGTCGTCAGCACCCGCGACTGATCGGTGCCCTGAGTGGCCTTGAGCGAGTGCGGTGCACGCGCGACGCGTTGGAAGCGAAAGGTTCCATCGGGCTGCGAGGCGAGGATCTCCGCGGCCTCGCCGGGACGGGTGAGGTGGACGTTGGCCCCCGCCACCGGAGCCCCGCTCGCGTCCCGCACGTGGCCCTCAATCACATGCTCGAGATCGATGATCAGCTCGAACTCGTTCGGACGGCCCGGGACGATGGGAAGGGTCTGGGTCTGCGAGGCCCACGGCTTCCACGCCTCGATCGCGACCTCGTTGAGCCCCGGCAGCACCGCGTCCGACGAGAAGTTGCCCTCGGCGTCGGTCACCAGCACCTCGCCGGTGAGCGTCTCGAACCGGACCTTGATTCCCTTGATCGGCCGGCGCTCGAGGCCTCCAAGTACGCGGCCGAACACCGGAACCGCGTCGAACAGCTCGATCGAGACCTGCGCCGCCTGCTCGGGATCGATCGCGATCAAGGTCCTCACCGAGCGCGCCGTGCCGTGCTCCGCCCAGACTGAAATCGGGGCCGACGCCGATCCGCTCCATTCGAACCGGCCGTCGGCGCCTGCCTTCACTACCTCGAGCCCGACGTGAACCGTCGCCGCGGCGGGCTGCCCGGCGAGGGTGACGAAGCCGATGAGGCTGGGTGTTCCGGAGGCCGCCGGCTGCGCGCTCGGCGCTGCAGCCACGGCAACCGCAGCGTCCGGCGCTGCGGGCTCAGCTTCCGCGATGATCGCTGGCGCAGGCGCGATCGCCTCCGGCTCGGGCGACGCGCACCACGCGATCACCACGCCGGCCGCAGCCACCAACCCGATCGCCAACCCCGCCTTGCGCATCGACCCTCGAGCCTACCGCGGGTCGGCGAACGGCCCGCCGGCCAAGGTCAAGGCCAGACCATCCGGTCAGTAGGCCTGCGTCTCGCCGAGCGTGAGCATCTTCTTCTTCGTCAAGCTCGGCGGAGGGGGTGGCGCCCTCAACGGCTCGGGCGGCGGGGCCGCCTCTTCCTTCGCTGCCTCGGACCACGAGCCCAGGCGCATCGAGGCGCCCCAGAAGCCAGCTTCGCGCAAGAAGCCGGCGATCACCGCAGCCAGCAGAGCCACGGCGGCAGCTGCGGCCGCGAACATCTGTCTGCGGACGCGCTTGGGCCCGACGGGGCAATCGCGCGTCAGCACCGAAGTGAGCGCCGGGGAGTAGCCTCGACGCGCTCATGCGCCGCGCGCTGCTGATCGTCAGCCTCGTCCTCGTTACCCTCTTCACCGCGTCGGTCATCCTCTTCCGCATCCAGGAGGCGCGGATGGACCCCACCCAACGGGCCGCGGCGTTGCGCGCCGAGGTGCTGGATCCCGGGTTCGAGAAGCTGAAGGCGCTCGCGTCCCCGCTGCCGCCACCCGATGAGAGTGACTGGCTCGCCAGCCACTACGAGGAAGGGCAGTCGGTGAAGAGCTACCGCGCGTCACGGCCGGTGCGCCCGACGTCCAGCCGGAGCGTCGTCGTGCTCCAGCCGCTCGCTCCGTTCAACGAGCGCGAGCAGCAGTTGCTGGCCGACACCGCGCGGTACGTGACCGCCTTCTACGGCTTGCCTGTCCGGGTCGGCGAGGCCTTGCCGCCCGAGGCGATCCCGGCGAGCGCCAGACGCAACCATCCGGACACCGGCGCCTCCCAGGTCCTCACCACCTCCCTGCTGTTCGAGGTGCTCCGCCCGCGGCTCACCGAGGACGTGCTCGCCATCATCGGGCTCACTTCGGAGGACCTCTACCCGGATCCGGACTGGAACTTCGTCTTCGGCCAGGCGTCGTTCAAGGACCGGATCGGGGTCTGGTCCTTCCACCGGTTCGGGGACCTGGAGGCCGAGGGGCCGCTGGTGCGCGAGCGCACGCTGAAGACCGCGGTTCATGAGCTCGGCCACATGCTGGGGCTGGAGCACTGCATCGCGTTCGCGTGCGTGATGAACGGGAGCAACAACCTCGAGGAGGGTGATCGCCGCCCGATGGAGCCGTGCCCGGCCTGCCTGGCGAAGCTCAGCTGGAACCTCGGCACCTCGCCGGAGCAGCGGTACGCGCGCGTCCTGAGCTTCTACGAGCAGACCGGGTTCGACGCCGCGGCGGTGGCCGTGCGATCGGCACTGCCGCGGTGAGGACCTGAACGTGCTTCTGCCGTCGCACTGGAGTAGCTCGCCCCCCGATGCGAGCTCTCTTCGCCCTGTTGCTCCTCGCCGCCTGCGCTCCGAGCCCGAGCGGAGTGCTCCAGCTGCCGCAGACCGGCGCGGTGGACGAGGCGCCCGAGCCGCCGCGCTTCACTCCTCGGTGGGCGTTCCTGCCGTGGATCTCGAAGGACATCTCGACCGGGGCGGACTCGCTTCAGTTCGTCGACGGCTTCATCAGCCGCGACATCCCGGTCGGGGTGCTGGTGATCGATAGCCCCTGGGAGACCAGCTACAACTCGTACGTCCCCAACGAGAAGCGCTACCCGCAGTTCGCGCAGATGGTGGCCGGGTTCCGCACCCAGGGCGTGCGCACGGTGACCTGGATCACCGGGATGGTGAACGCCCAGTCGTTCGACGGCGAGCCGGGGGGCGACGTCTACAGCGGCGCGTCTCCCAACTTCGGCGAGGCGAAGGTCAAAGGCTGGTTCGTCAACGACGGCGAGCTGTCCGTCTGGTGGAAGGGCCAGGGCGCGGGAATCGACTTCTTCAACCCCGAGGCGGTGAAGTTCGCCCACCGGCAGCAGGACAAGTTGCTCGCGCTGGGCATCTCGGGCTGGAAGCTCGACTTCGGCGAGGAGTACCTCGAGCGCAGCAAGCCGCTGAAGACCGCCGCCGGGCCGAAGACGATCCCCGAGTACGGGCAGGCCTACTACCGGGACTTCCTCGCCCACGGAGTGATGAAGAAGGGGCGCAAGGAGTTCCTCACCATGTCGCGCCCGTGGGACGAGAGCTACGGCTTCCCCGGCCGCTTCTACGCGAAGAAGGAGCACTGCCCGGTTGGCTGGGTGGGTGACAACCGCCGCGACTGGATCGGGCTGATCGACGCGCTCGATCACCTCTTCAAGTCCGCGCAGGCCGGCTACGTGGTGATCGGCAGCGACATCGGCGGCTACCTCGACGTCGACGATCTCGATGTCACCGGCCCACGGATTCCGTTCTCGCAGGCCAACTTCGCGCGCTGGACCGCGGTCGGCGCGATGACCCCCTTCATGCAGCTGCACGGGCGCGGGAACTTCACCCCCTGGACGGTGCCCGAGCGGGTCGACGAGACGGTCGAGCTCTACCGCTACTGGTCGAAGCTCCACACCGCGCTGGTGCCGTTCTTCTTCTCGCTCGCCCAGGACGCGTACCTCAACGACGCTGCACCGATTCTCCGGCCGGTGGGCGACGGCCCCGCCGCTTGGAAGGACGACTGGCGCTTTGGGGTCGGTGACGCGTTCCTCGTCGCGCCGATCCTCGACGACACCGGCGTGCGCAGCGTCGCGCTCCCGGCGGGAAGCCGGTGGGTCGACTGGTGGGATCCGCTCGGGGCTCCGCTCGACGGAGGGCAGACGCTCGCCGCCTACGACGCCACCGATCGCCGGAGGATCCCGCTCTTCGTCAAAGTCGGGTCGGTGCTGCCCCTCGACGTCGTCGACGGCGTCAACGGCCTGGGCACCCCGGCCTCGAAGGGCCGCCTGACCCTGCTCGCGTACGCCGGGCCGCAGGCCACCCGGTTCAAGAGCTTCGACGACGAAGGCCGCAATGACCTCACCGTCGAGCTCAAGCTGGGCGGGTTGAGCCTCGAGCACCCGGCGCCGATTCCGGCCGAGCCGCTGGCGGGGGTGGTGGTGCGGCTGTGGACCGAGCTGCCAATCACCTCGGCGAGCGCCCGCGGCCAGGCGCTGACGAAGGCGGCCTCGCGGTCGGCGCTCGACACGATGGCCGACGGCTGGTTCGCCGAGCCGGGCAGCCGCTACAGCTGGATCCGGCTCGGCCCGGTGACCGGAGCGTCCACCGCGGTGAGCTGGACGCCGTAACCTGGAGTGGGTTCCGATTCGACTGCGGCACCCGATCTGAGTGCTGCATCGGATCATCGGGTGATCGGAAACGAAGCGTGGGGGGGGAAGGGGGGGCAGACGACTCTTGCTTGGGAGGTCATCGCACACGTAAATCCGGCCGCTCCGATTTACCTGTTGGATGCACTCGTCAGCAATGGTTGGCTCACCCCCTTCGGCCCCCCCCTGGCCCGGTGGCGCGCTGGCCAAAGATCCCCACGGCTTCGAGCCTCCCGGACTGATTGGCCAGCCTCGCGCTCGCCGCCGCGGCCCTCCGTTACGCGCTGGAGCTGCCAGGCTCTTCCTGACAGGGCGTTGCACCGCGCGGGAATGTCGGTGCTCCGTCGCACCGACTACCACTGGGCGATGGTCACCATCGGCGAGAGCGCAGAGGTGCGCTCTGGCCTGGCGGACCTCGCGACGCCGGCAGTGAGGACGACAGCGCCAAACACCACGCCCACCGTGTTGACGTAGTAGCCGAGCGAAGTGGCGATGAAGAACGAGCCCGCACCGAGCCCGCCGACGGCGCCTCCGAACATGCCAATCGGCAGCCCGAGGCCCGGCTTCGCCTCCTCGAGCAGCGTCTGAATGCCTCTCAGCTCGCGCTTGGACATGAACGTCAGCGGGGCGGTCAACAGCGCATCTCCCTCGAGGACAGGGGCGTCCGCCGCTTTGGCACCCGCCTCCAGACAGGGGCAGGGAGGGCAGGCCGCGGCCAGCGGAGGAGACTGGGGAGGCGGCGGCGCAGTCAGCTCGGCAGCGGGCGCGCTCGGGGGCGGAGGCGGGGGTGGAGCAGGGGCGGCCGCGGAAGCCGGAGCCGCCAGAGCCTGCGCCGCCGGAGCCGGAGCCGGGGCCGGGGCCGCGGGAGGTGGCGCTGCGGGAGCGGCTTTGCCGAGCAGCCGGGCGAGAACCTGGGTCGCGCGGTTCTGCCTGGTCTGAGTCGGCAGGATCTGGCTGGCGCTGGTGGCCATCCACACCCGCACCGGGTCGGTGGGGCAGTGGGTGGGCGCCGCCTGCGAGTCGCCGGGCTTCTGGGTGTAGCAATTCTCTCCCGCGGCGCTGGAGCACTCCTCGACGATGCCGCGCTGGAACTCACCGATCACCCGCTTCTCATCAGCGGTCGGCACCCCTCCATCGAGCGCAGGCGCCACCACCCGCTGGGTGGCCTGGGCCGCGACGATCTTGCAGGAGACTGGCTCTGCGTCCTGAGCACGCGCCGTGAGGGCCACACCAAGGACGCTGACCAGAAGGAAAAACCGCACGAGGCAGAGTCTCACGAATGAGCGCGATCGTCCCGTCAGCTCTGCTGCCGGGGGATCAGGGACGGCGCAGCAGCGTTCCGGCCTGGCCGACCACGATCACGTCGTTGGCGCTGCCCCAGACGCCGTAGAGATGGACGCTTCCGATCGGTTCGAAGCCCCACCCACTCCCGTCCCAATGCTTGAGCGTTCCGCCGAGGCCGACGGTCCACACGTCGTCGGCCGCACCGCCCCAGACGCCCTGCAGGCCGGCGCCGGGGCTCCCATCGACAGCCCACGCCCCACCGTCATAGCGAAGCACCGTCCCAGCACCCCCGACTGCCCACACGTCGGAGGGCCCGCTCCCCCAGACGCCGTAGAGGCCTTGTGGGGGCCCGCCGTCGGCGAGCGTCGCCCAGCCCAGGCCATCCCAATGGGCGATCGCTGTCTCGCCGACTGCCCAGACGTCGTTGGACG
>JAGSPQ010000316.1 GCA_018262385.1 Myxococcaceae bacterium
GACTACGGGCTGAAGAACGCGATGATCCAGTTTCTCTGCGACGTCGGCTGCCACGTCACCGTGGTGCCGGCGCAGACGACCGCTACCCAGATCCTCGCCCGCAAGCCCGACGGAGTCTTCCTCACCAACGGCCCCGGCGATCCCGCGGCGGTGGTGGGCGCCGACAAGACGGTCGCGGCGCTGCTGGGCAAGGTGCCGGTGTTCGGCATCTGCCTCGGCCACCAGATCCTCGCGCTGGCGCTGGGAGCGAAGACCTACAAGATGAAGTTCGGCCACCGGGGCGCGAACCAGCCGGTGAAGGACCTGGCGACCGGGAAGGTGGAGATCACCGCCCAGAACCACGGCTTCGCGGTCGACGACAAGACCCTCGGCACCCGGGCGATCGTCACCCACGTCAACCTCAACGATCACACCGTCGAAGGGCTGGCGGTGCCCGAGGCCCGCGCCTTCTCGGTGCAGTACCACCCCGAGTCGTCCCCGGGGCCCCACGACGCCCGCTACCTCTTCCAGCGCTTCGCCGATCTGATGGCGAAGGGCGCATGAGCGAGAGCGCGTCGTTTCAGCCCTTCCTCGACGAGCTGGTCGCCTTCGCGACTCCCGAGGCGCGCAAAGACGAGCTGGTCACCGCGCGCAAAGAGTTCTTCGACGTCACCGGCGAGATCTTCGAGGACGACAAGCAGTTCGAGGCGAGGATGTCCTCGCTGCTCGAGTACTTCCTCTTCGATCGGCCGCGGGAAGCCGGCCTGACCCCGGCCTGCGAGCTCTACGACCGGGTGCTCAAAGAGGGGCCTCCCGAGCGCGCCGCTGCATTCCGCGCCTTCACCGAGACGGTGCACGGGCTGTTCGAGGTGAGGAAGCTGGGCAAGGGCTGGGTGATGCTGCGCGAGCTGTTCACCGGCCTCGACTTCCAGGTCACCGAGCGCCGCCAGCTCGCCGGCCTGACGAAGGGTGACGTGCTCGAGGCGCGGCTGATTCCCTTCGGCGGGCACTTCTGGTTCTCGGCCGCCTTCACCTGGCACCCGCGCAACGCGGTGCCGTCGATCTTGAAGGAAGTGAAGCGCCGCAAGAAGAAGGGCGTCGCCCAGCCCGCCGAGTTCCTCGCCGACTGCGCCCGCCGATCGCTGAAGGCCGACCGCTACCGGAACATCGCGATCGAGAAGATCTACGAGTTCGAGGCCTGAGCTTCAGCGCTGATCGAGCAGCTCGAGGAAGTCGCGCAGCTGCTCGAGCCCCTCGTCCCCCAGCTCGACGAACTCGATCCCGTTGCCCTCGCGGGTCACCGTGACGTGGGCCGCCCCCGGGCGCTTGAGCTCGAGGCGGCTGGTGCCCATCCGGCTGACCCGCGCCCCGGTGGTCCACATCCCGATCCCCGGAAGCGAGAGGGCGAGGGTGACCGGATCTCCCTCCTGGAGGTCGTCGGCCAGCTCGGGCCGCTCGAGGAAGGCGCCGGTCTCGGAAAGGTCGAGCACCCGCACCTTGATCGCCTCGGCGGCGCCGGCGGTCAGCAGCCCGAACAGCTCGACCCGGTACCGCACCGGGCGCACCTCGGTCGTCATCCCCGGCCTCCCTCGATCTGCGGAGCCCAGGTGCAGGCGATCCGCGCCTTTCACAGCTGGGGCGAAGCGTAGGCCGAAGCCGGCCCGGCATGCGTGGATGTACAACCTGGGACTCCCCACGCTCACCTTGACGTGGTGCGCTCGGCGTCCCTACGATTTCGAGCGGTTAGACGAGTTGTTTCAAGGTTGATTTGCGCCACCCGGGGGGATCTCGCAGGTGATCGACTTGCGGACCGGAGGGCAGGGCTTGGGCGAAGACAACAGAAAATTTGGGCGCGTGCCTTCGCGTTTGCGCTGCTGGTGCGAGGGCGAGAACGTGACGGTCTACGCGCGCATCGGCAACCTGAGCGAGGGGGGTTTATTCCTTCGCACCAGCACGCCGCTCGAGCGGGGCTCACGTACGGTGGTTCGGTTCGGCGATACCAACATCGAAGCGACCGCCCAGGTGGTATGGGCTCGCAGCAACGAGGGGGCGGAAGGCCCTCCCGGAATGGGGCTGATGTTCGTCGACATCGACGACAACCGCCTCCAGCAGATACGCAGGTTGGTCGAAGTCGAACAGAGCGCTGCCAAGAACGGCAAGAACGGGAGCTGAATTTTGCGGATCGCGATCATTTCGGACATCCACTCGAACGTCGAGGCGCTCACCGAAGTGCTCAAGGTGGTCGACCACCAGAAGGTCGACCGGCTCGTCTCGCTCGGCGACGTGGTGGGCTACGGCGCCTCGCCCAACCCCTGCTGCGAGATGGTGCGCGAGAACGCCGAGGTCACCTTGCTGGGCAACCACGACGCCGCCGTCGCCGGCCGAATGGATTACTCGTTCTATTACGACGCTGCCCGGCACGCCCTCGACTGGTCGGCGAACATGATCACCGACGAGAACCTCGGCTGGCTGCGCAGCCTGCCGTACACCTACCGGATCGGCGACGTCGGCTTCAGCCACGGCTCGCCGATCGAGCCGCGGTCCTACGAGTACATCTTCGCCCTCGAGCAGGCCCGCGAGCTGATGCCCCACGCGGTCGATCTGCCCGAGGTGACCTTCATCGGCCACAGCCACCTGTGCAAGGCGTTCGCGATCGGCAACGGGGAAGTGAACGACGTCGTGGCCCAGAAGTTCGGGATCCGCAAAGGCTACAAGTACATCATCTCGGTCGGCTCGGTCGGCCAGCCGCGCGACTACGACAACCGCGCCTGCTTCGTGATCTGCGACACCGACGCCCGCACCGTCGAGTACCTGCGGGTGGAGTACGACATCGAGGCCTCGGCCCAGCGGATCTTCGACGCCGACCTGGCCCTCAACTTCGGCAAGCGCCTCTTCCTCGGGGTCTGAAAGTAGTGAAGGCCGCGGACTCAAAGCTGACCTAAGTATTGCGGCGCATGAATCGACCCCTCGTCCTCCTGATCGCCGTGGCCGCCCTCGCTTCGGGTTGCCGCAAGCCGTTGCCCTCGCCCGACTACATCGAGGCGTCAAACCACTACACCAGCCTGCTCGCGGTGGATGGAGACGACGCCTACACCTCGCCGGAGATGGACGCGGTGCTGGCCCAGCTGGGCCGGGTGTCTGCCAAGAGCTCCGACTACAACGCCGCGGTGGCGCTGATCGCGACCATCGGAACCGAGCGCGCCCGGGTCGCCAGCGCCGCGGCGGTCGCGGCCGCGCCTGCTCCACCGGCGCCCGCTCCGAACTTCCCCGCCTTCGCGCCGGTTGTCGCGCCGGTGGAGGCCGCCCCTGCGCCGGCCGCGGTCGACGCCGGGATCAACGATCTGGCCCGCGGGGCCGACTTCGCCGCCCTCGAGCGCAAGTACGTCGGCTGCGTGCAGCCCAAAGGCCCGATCACGATGATCGGCGCCGACGGGGGCAGCTCGATGACCGACAGCTACACGCTCCACGACAGCGCCTCGTGCCGCAGCCGGCTTCCCGCGTTCGGCGCGAATGTGCTGCTCGTCCAGGCGGGGAAGATCGCCTACCTGCTGCCGGCGAGCACGTTCAAGACGGTCGCCACCCTCGAGGACGGCGGCCCACTTCCGGCACCCTGATGGAACCGCAGACCTTCATGAGGTTGATGCGGCTGGTGCCGAAGTCGGCGCTGTCGAACGTGGTGGGAATGGCGACGCGGTTCCCGGCGCCGGCCTCGATGCACCACGCGGCGATTCGGGCGTTCGCCAGGCGCTACCGGGTCAACCTCGACGAGTCGGAAGGGCAGATCGAGGACTACCCGACGCTGGGCCAGTTCTTCACCCGCCGCCTCAAGGCGGGCGCGCGCACCATCGATCCGGCGCCCGACGCGATCGTCTCGCCGGTCGACGGCGCCGTCTCGCAGGTCGGCAGCGTGTTCGTCGGCGAGTGCCTGCAGGCGAAGGGGATCTCGTTTCCCGTCCAGCAGCTGCTGGGAGATCCGAGCGAGGCGAAGACCTTCGAAGACGGCGCGTTCGCCACCATCTACCTCGCGCCGAAGGACTACCACCGGATCCACACCCCGGTGGCGGGCGAGATCACCGGCTACACCTACCTGCCCGGGCTGTTCTGGCCGGTGAATCCCGCGTCGGTCAACACCACCGAGGCGCTGTTCGCGATCAACGAGCGGCTGGTGACGTACCTGAAGACCGAGCTGGGCCGGGTGGCGGTAGTCGCGGTCGGCGCCACCTGCGTCTCGCGCATCCACGCCAGCTACGACGCGATCGTCACCCACACCGGGCAGCCGGCGCGGTCTCACCAATACGAGCGGCCGATTCCGATCGAGCGGGGAGGGGAGCTGGGGATGTTCGAGATGGGCTCCACCGTGATCCTGCTGTTCGAGAAGGGCAAGATCGCCTGGGATCCGAAGCTGGTGCCGGACGTGCCGCTGCGGCTGGGCGAGCGGATCGGGAAGCGCCTGTGAGCAAGTACAGCAGCGTGAAGGGGATGAACGATCTCCTCCCTCCGGCGATCGACACCTGGCACCACCTCGAGAAGATCGCCCACGAGACGATGGCCCGCTACGGCTTCGCCGAGCTGCGCACGCCGATCGTCGAGGACACCGAGCTCTTCACCCGCAGCGTCGGCGAGACCTCGGAGATCGTCGGGAAGGAGATGTACGACTTCCTCGACAAGGGCGGCCGGAAGATCGCGATGCGCCCCGAGGGCACCGCGCCCGCCGCCCGCGCCTACCTCGAGCACTCGCTGCACCAGAAAGAGCCGCTCACCCGCTGGTACTACCTGGGGCAGATGTTCCGCTACGAGCGGATGAAGACCGGGCGGACCCGGCAGTTCTGGCAGCTGGGCGTCGAGGCCTACGGCTCGGGCGAGCCGGCCCAGGACGCCGAGGTGATGGAGCTGGCGGTTCACTTCATCCAGCGGCTCGGCCTCGCCGACGTGCGGCTGGAGATCAACTCGCTGGGCGACGAGAGCAGCCGGCCGGCGTACCTCGAGCGGGTGAAGGCGCACTTCGCTCCCCATGCCGACAAGATGTCGGACGACGCGAAGAACACCCTCGCCACCAACCCGATGCGGCTGCTCGACAGCAAGGAAGAGGCGCTGCGGCCGCTGATCGCCCACGCCCCGGTGATGCTCGACTGCCTCGACGAGGGCAGCAAAGCGCACTTCGCCGAGGTGCAGCGGCTGCTGACGCTGCTGGGCGTGCAGTTCACGATCAACCCGCGGCTGGTGCGCGGCCTCGACTACTACACCCGCACCGCGTTCGAGCTGGTCGCCACCTCCGAGGTGCTGGGCACCGCGAGCACGGTGGGCGGGGGCGGCCGGTACGATCGGCTGATCGAGCAGCTCGGAGGCCCGAAGGTCCCGGCCGTCGGCTGGGCGATGGGGCTCGATCGGTTGGTGCTGCTGCTGGGCGACA
>JAGSPQ010000317.1 GCA_018262385.1 Myxococcaceae bacterium
TGACCGAGGAAGTCGGCTTCCCGCCCGAGGACGTGATCTTCGACCCGAACATCCTGACGGTCGGCACCGGCATCGAGGAGCACGCCGACTACGCCCTCGCCTTCTTCGAGGCGACGCGGCGCATCAAGGCCGAGCTGCCCCACGCGAAGGTCTCGGGCGGCGTCTCGAACGTCTCCTTCTCCTTCCGCGGGAACAACCCGGTGCGCGAGGCGATCCACACCGCCTTCCTCTTCCACGCCTTCCGCGCCGGAATGGACATGGGGATCGTCAACGCCGGGATGCTCGGCGTCTACGAGGAGATCCCCAAAGACCTGCTGGAGCGGGTCGAAGACGTGCTGCTCAACCGCCGCCCCGACGCGACCGATCGGCTGGTCACCTTCGCCGACGCGCTGAAGGCCGAGCAGGGCGGCGCCTCGAAGACCGAGCTGAAGGAGGACCTCGCCTGGCGCGACGCGCCGGTGGCCTCGCGGCTCTCGCACGCGCTGGTGAAGGGCATCGACGCCTTCATCGAGCAGGACACCGAGGAGGCGCGCAAGCAGTACCCGCGGCCGCTCGACATCATCGAAGGCCCGCTGATGGACGGGATGCGGGTGGTGGGAGACCTGTTCGGCTCGGGGAAGATGTTCCTGCCGCAGGTGGTGAAGAGCGCGCGGGTGATGAAGCGCGCGGTGGCGTGGCTCACTCCGTTCATGGAGGAGGAGAAGCGCCTGGCGGTCGCCGCGGGTGGAACCGCCAAGCCGCAGGGCAAGGTGCTGCTGTCGACGGTGAAGGGCGACGTGCACGACATCGGCAAGAACATCGTCGGGGTGGTGCTGGCCTGTAACAACTACGAGGTGATCGACCTGGGGGTGATGGTCTCGTGCGAGAAGATCCTCGCCGCGGCGAAGCTGCACCAGGTCGACGTGGTCGGGCTGTCGGGGCTGATCACTCCCTCGCTGGACGAGATGGTGCACGTGGCGCGCGAGCTGACCCGCGAAGGGTTCAACATCCCGCTGCTGATCGGCGGCGCGACCACCAGCCTCCCTCACACCGCGGTGAAGGTGGCGCCCCAGTACCCGCACGGCGTGGTCCACGTGCTCGACGCCTCGCGGGTGGTGAACGTGGTGAGCGCGCTGCTGTCGGCCGAGCAGAAGCCGGCGTTCCTCGCCGAGGTGACCCGCAAGCAGGACCTGGCGCGGGAAGACTTCGCGGCCCGGCGGGCGGCGCGCAAGCTGCTGCCGATCGAGACGGCGCGCGCGCGCAAGCCGGTGTTCGACTGGACCCGGCTCGACATTCCGACCCCGGAGTTCCTCGGCACCCGGGTGTTCAAGAGCGTGCCGCTGTCGGAGATCATCCCCTTCATCGACTGGGCGCCGTTCTTCAGCGCCTGGGAGCTGCACGGCCGGTTCCCGCAGATCCTCGAAGACCCGCTGGTCGGCGAAGAGGCGCGCAAGCTGTTCGCCGACGCGAAGGCGATGCTGGCGCGGATCGAGGCCGAGAAGCGCTTCACCGCCACCGCGGCGCTCGGCTTCTTCGCCGCCAACTCGGTGGGGGACGACATCGAGGTCTACTCCGACCCCCAGCGCTCGAAGGTGCTCGCCCGGCTGTGCATGCTGCGGCAGCAGGCGGAGAAGCAGCCGGATCAGTTCAACCTCTGCCTCGCCGACTACCTCGCGCCGAAGGAGAGCGGGCGGCTCGACTACCTCGGCGGCTTCGCGGTCACCGCCGGTCACGGGGTGGAGGCGTTCGCCTCGGAGCTGAAGGCGAAGCTCGACGACTACTCGGCGATCATGGCCCAGGCGCTGGGCGACCGGCTGGCCGAGGCGCTCGCCGAGGCGATGCACAAGCGGGCGCGCGACTGCTGCGGCTACGGGCGCGACGAGAAGTTCACCAACCAGGAGCTGATTCGCGAGAACTACCGCGGCATCCGCCCCGCGCCGGGCTACCCCGCCAACCCGGACCACAGCGAAAAGACCACCCTGTTCGAGCTGCTCGGCGCCACCGCCGCGACCGGGATCACCCTCACCGAGAGCATGGCGATGCTGCCGGCCAGCAGCGTCAGCGGGCTGTACTTCAACCACGCCGACGCGAAGTACTTCGGGATCGGGAAGATCGGCCGCGACCAGGTCGAGGACTACGCCAAGCGCAAGTCGATGAGCCTCGAGGAGTGCGAGCGGTGGCTGGGGCCGAACCTCGACTACGACCCTGCGCCGCGCACCGAAGCGAAGTCGGCGGCGTAGCGGTTCAGCCTTCAGTTCGCGACGAGGAGGTACTTGCGGCCCTCGTCGCAGCGCAGCTGGGCGTAGCCCTGAATGATGTAGGCGTCGGCCGGGCGCGAGTCAGGCTGCAGCACCGCGTCGCGCAGGTTGTACTGGCGGTGCGGCTCGAGCGTCAGCGCATTGAACGGGTAGAACTTCCCTTGCGGAAGGCGGACCTCGCAGCCGTGCCAGACGAAGTCGGTGTCGTTCGAGATCACGTAGCCCATCGACGCGCGGTACTCGACCCGGCCCATCAGCTCTCTGGGGGTCGGCGCGGCCGCGGGGCTCGCGGTGGGAGGAGCGCCCAGGCCCGACCATTCCTCGGTCGCACCGGAGAATTTCTGCGCCGGCGCTTCGCGGCGCGCCGGCTCCGGTGCGGGAGCGCGCGCTTCCGGCGGCGGGACGGGCGCGGGGGCCGGCTTCTCGGCCCGGGTCCCGGACTTCTTGGCGGCGGCGACCCGATCCGGCCTGGCGGGGGGGGCCTTCTTCGCAGGGGCCGGCTCGGCCCGATCCGGCACCGGCTTCGCTGCCGCGGCTGGCTTCGCTGCTGCGGTTGGCTCCGCTTCTGCGGCTGGCTTCGCTTCTGCGGCTGGCTTCGCTTCTGCGGCTGGCTTCGCTTCTGCGGTTGGCTTCGCTTCTGCGGTTGGCTTCGGCTCCGAGCTGGGCTCCGGCTCGGGCTTCGCTTCCGCGGCCGGCATCGGCTCCGGAGTGGTCTGCGGCCTCGCCTCTATTTCCGGTGCGGCCGCTGCGGTCGCCTGCGGCTCACTGCCGCCCAGTCTTCCGAGCGCGAAGCTGCCGCCGACGAGCAGCAGCGCTCCCGCCACGGCGGCGATCAGCTTCCAGGGAAGGGGAGACCGACCCAGGCCCGCGGCCGCCATGATCTCTCCGCTCGGCTCCAGCGGTCGCAGCTCGGGGTCCGCGGAAGGGGCGGCTGGCGCCATCGGAAGGCCGGCGGTGCGAGGCGCAGGGAACATCACCAGCTCGCCTCGAGCAGCCGGCCGCTTCGCCTCCGCCGAGGGGGTCGGGCGGTGGGGCGCGGCGGTCGCCGCCATCCGCGGCGGAAGGGTGTCGGCGATCGCGGCCGGATCCGGTCGAGGGGCGGGCGCGACCGCCGGCTCCGGCTTCGGCCTGGCCGGCGCAGGCTCGGGCTCGATCAGCACGGTCCTGGCGGTGTGCACCGTGTCGCCGCGCACCAGCGTCATTCCCAGCAGCGGCGCCGCCCTCGCCGACGGCGCCTCGACCAGCCCGGTCTTCGCCTCGGTCACCGATTCGGCGGGAGCGATGTCCGCGACGAACACCGCCAGCGCCTGGGGACTGGTGCGGCTGCTGAACTTCTCGAGCGCCTGCTGCATCGCTCCGCAGGTCTGGAACCGGTCGTGGGGCGCGCTCGCCATCGCCCGATCGATGATCTCCTGCAGCGCCGGCGGAGCGTCCGGCCGAAACGCCGACAGCGGCGTCGGCCGCCCGTCGATGATCGCCTGCATCGCTGCCCCCTCGGTGGGCCCGTCGAACGGCTTGTGCCCACAGCACAGCTCGAAGAGCACGATCCCCATCGCGAAGATGTCGACCCGGTGGTCGACCTGCCCCCCCATCATCTGCTCGGGCGCCATGTACGCCAGCTTCCCCTTCACCATCCCGGCGCGGGTGGTGCGCACCTGGCCTTCGATCCTCGCGATCCCGAAGTCGGCGACCTTCACCACTCCGTTGCGGCCGATGAGCAGATTCTCCGGGCTGACGTCGCGGTGAATCAGGTTCAGCGGCTTTCCCTCTTCGGCGAAAGCGTGCGCGTAGCCGAGCCCCTGGCAGGCCTGCGCCACCATCTTCGCCGCGAGGTCGAACGGCACCGGCCGGCCCAGCGCCTCGGCCCGCTTGAAGAGCGAGCGCAGGTGGAAGCCGTCGACGTACTCCATCGCGAGGAAGTAGCGGCCGTCGTCGATGCCGAAGTCGGTGATGCCGACGATGTTCGGGTGGTTGAACTTGGCGACCAGCTTCGCCTCGCCCATGAACATCGTCGCGAACGCCTGGTCTTTGGAGAACTCGGTGAGGATCCGCTTCAGCACCACCTGGCGCACCAGGCCGTCGTCGCCCTCGTAGTCGGCGAGAAGGATCTCGGCCATGCCGCCTTCGGCCAACTTGCGCACCAGGCGGTATTTGCTGCTGAGCATGGTTCGGGCGAAGGGTGGGAGCCGGGGTTAGCCGCGTCGAGGTGCAGCCTGTTCGACAACCGTGAGGCGCGGCAAGGGGCTTGGTTCCTGCCGTCGCCCCGCCCGAGGGCGATGTAGGCGTGGATCCCGTCAAGCGCTACCGGATCTCGCGCGGGGGCCGATCTCTGCCTTCGCGCTGCCCGTTCCGGAGCGCTTCCTCCGTCGCCTGCCGCGCCGCCTCGGCCTGTCGCCGGCGCCGCTCCTGCTCGGCCTGGCGCGCCGTCTCGGCCTCCTTCTGCTGCTTGTCCTGCTCGGCCCGCCGCGCGACGTCCGCTTCCCGCCTGCGTTGATCTTCCGCGCGGGCGACCTGCGCTTCCCGCGTCCGCTGCTCGTCGGCGCGGCGGGCGACCTCCGCCTCGCGCTGGCGCTGCTCGGCCGCACGGTCGGCTTCCGCCTGCCGCTGCCGGAGAGCAGACTCGGCTTCACGCTGCTGGCGCTCCGCTTCTTCGCGACGGCGATCGGCCAGCGCGCGGGCCTCCTGTTCTCTGCGTGCTTCCTCTGCGCGGCGAGCCGCCATCGCCTCTTGCTGGGCGACCCGAGCGGCCAGGGCGGCCAGCCGTTCCTGCTCCGCGCGCCGGGCCTCTTCCACCTCACGCTCCCGGCGCTCCTCGGCCGCGCGGCGATCGGCGAGTTCCCGGGCCTTGCGCTCTTCTTCGCCCCGCCGCGCAGCCTCGGCGTCGCGCGCGCGCTGCTCCTCCGCGGCGCGCCGTCCCGCGATCTCGTGCAGCTTGCGGACTTCCTCGGCCCGTCGCGCAGTCTCGGCGTCGCGCCCACGCTGCTCTTCCGCTGCCTTCCGTTCGGCGATCTCACGCAGGTCGCGGTCCCGCTCGGCCTGACGTGCGATTTCCGCCTCGCGCACCCGCTGCTCTTCCGCCGCCTTTCGGTCGGCGAGCTCGCGCTGCTTGCGATCCTGCTCGTCGCGCACGCGCTGCGCTTCCGCC
>JAGSPQ010000318.1 GCA_018262385.1 Myxococcaceae bacterium
AAGTGCTTCGACCTGCAGGACATCTTCGGCCGGCTCAACCACCACCACTTCCAGGGCGGGATCCGCGCCACCATCGGCTGGGGCCGGGGGGTGAATCGGCGGCGGCGGAAGTCGATTCGCCTCGGGGTCTATGATCACCAGGCGCGCGAGATCCGGGTCCACCCCGCGCTCGACAAGCCCGACGTGCCGCTGTTCTTCGTCGAGTACATCGTCTTCCACGAGATGCTGCACCAGCTGTTCCCGAGCGCGCGCCACGACGGGCGCCACGTCCACCACCCGCGGGCGTTCAAGGATCGCGAGAAGGCCTTCCCGCTCTTCGACGCCGCGCTGAACTGGGAGAAGCAGCACCTCTCGAAGCTGCTCGGACGGTGAGCGGTTCCCAGCGGGGCCGCTTGCGCAGGAAGGCGCGGCCCCGCGGCGAGAGCGCGTAGCCGACCTCGAAGCTCTCGGTGAGGCCGAGCTTCTTCAGCTTGCGCACGTCGATCTTGAACGGCTCGGTCGGGCGGCCCAGCGACGCGGCCAGCTTCGAGGCGGCGACCTTCGGGCGGCGGGCGATCAGCTTCAGCGTCTGGCGGATCCACGGCCCCTTGCCGTCCAGCCGCGCCAGCCGGCGGCACAGCTCGGCCACCGCGGCGTGATCGAGCTTCGCCTCGAGCGCGAGCGGCACCCGATCTCCGTCGCCGCCGTGGTGGAGCGCGACCCGGAACACCGGGGTGCGGGCGGTGAGCGGCCCTTTGGCCACCGGCCGGGCGTAGTCGATCAGCTCGGCCAGGGTGGCGAAGCCGCAACGGCGGGCGTCGGCCTCGGTGAGCGAGCCCAGCGCGACCCGCGCGATCGCGTCGACCTCGACCACGCCGATCGGGTGGACCCGGTAGCGGCCGCCGGGCTTCACGTGCGGCCGGTCCCACAGCCGAACGGTCAGGGTGACCGAGCCGTCGAGGAGTCCCGGATGAAATCGTTTCTGGAAGAGGAGCACGGGGATGCAGACCTGATAAGCGTGAAAGCCAAATGAGACGCGCGAAAATCGTTTGTACCCTGGGCCCGGCCAGCAGCAGCCAGGAGATGCTGGAGCGGTTGTTGGCGGCTGGAATGGACGTGGTCCGGCTCAATTTTTCTCACGGCACCCACGCCCAGCACAAAGAGCTGATCGAGAAGATCCGCGCCGCTTCGCTGAAGGTGCGCAAGGGCGTCGGGATCCTGGGAGATCTGCAGGGGCCGAAGATCCGCACCGGCCGCCTCGAGAAGGGCGAGATCCAGCTGGTCGAGGGCACCGAGTTTCAGATCACCACCGACGAGTCGGTGCCGGGGACGGAGAAGATCGTCTCCACCACCTACGGGTACCTCGCGGCGGACGTGAACGTCGGCGATCGGATCCTGCTCGACGACGGCCTGCTCGAGCTGAGGGTGCTGTCGACCGACAAGCAGAAGCTGGTGCGCACCGAGGTGATCCACGGTGGGCCGCTGCGCAACAACAAGGGCATCAACCTGCCGGGCGTGGCCCTGCGGGCGGACGCGCTGACCCCGAAGGACAAGGAAGACCTGATCTTCGGGATCAACAACGGGGTCGACTACATCGGGCTGTCGTTCGTGCGCACGCCGCAGGATCTGGATCTGACCCGGGCGGCGATGGTCGCGGCGGGGCGGGTGGTGCCGATCATCGCCAAGCTCGAGAAGCCCGAGGCGATCGCCCGGCTGGACGCGATCCTCGACAAGACCGACGGGGTGATGGTCGCGCGCGGAGACCTGGGGGTCGAGATTCCTCCCGAGGAAGTGCCGGCGATTCAGAAGGACATCATCCGCCGGGCGAACGCCCGCGCGCTGCCGGTGATCGTCGCGACCCAGATGCTCAACTCGATGATCGAGCACCCGCGGCCCACCCGCGCCGAGGCGTCGGACGTGGCGAACGCGATCTTCGACGGCACCGACGCGGTGATGCTCTCGGGCGAGACCGCCAGCGGCAAGTACCCGATCGAGTCGGTCGAGATGATGGACCGGATCGTGCTCGCCGCCGAGTCGGCGATGCGGCAGAGCTTCCCGCGGATCGGCATCGGCGAGCCGCTGAAGATCCCGGCCGACTTCCCGGACGTCACCTGCGGGGTCGCCTGCCGGGCGGCCCGGGAGTGCGGCGCCAGCCTGATCGTCGGCTTCACCCTCTCGGGCACCACCGCGCGGCTGCTGTCGCACTACCGCCCCGAGGTGCCGATCATCGCCTTCAGCCCGAACCAGGAAGTGCGCCGGCGCCTCTCGCTGCTGTGGGGCGTGGTGCCGCGGGTGCTCGAGCCGATGCAGGAGACCGAGGCGATGGTGCGCCGGGTCGAGGAAGAGTTGCTGGCGCGCGGGCTGGCCCAGAAGGGCGAGCGGGTGGTGATCGTCTTCGGCGCGCCGGTCGGGCAGCCGGGGAAGATCAACTCCCTGCGGCTGCACACCATCTCGATGTAGTCAGCGGCTCTTGAGCGCCCGGCCGGGCACGTCGGCCTCGATGAAGATCTTGAACAGCTCCTGGTCGAGCTGGCCCTTGTCGGACTCGCTCTTGAGGATGTCGAGCGCCTGAACGTGCGGCACCGCCTTCTTGTAGGGGCGGTCGCTGGCGGTGAGCGCGTCGTAGATGTCGGAGATCGCCATCATCTTCGACTGCACCGGGATCCGCTCGGCGGGGATCGAGCGCGGGTAGCCCTTGCCGTCGAGCTTCTCGTGGTGGGCGTAGGCGATCTCGGGCACCCGCTTGAGCGAGCGGGTCCACGGGATCTGCGAGAGGAAGCGGAAGGTGTGGGTGACGTGCGACTCGATCTCGCGGCGCTCGACCGCCGAGAGCGAGCCGCGGGTGATCGACAGCACCTGCACTTCCTGCGAGGTGAGCAGCGCGTGGGGCCGCTCGCGCGAGTCGTGGAAGGACAGCTGGCTCAAGCCGGTCAGCCGCTCGAAGCCGCCCTGGGCGAGCACCGTCGGCTTGTTGCACTGGAGGATGAACTCGAGGAACTCGTCGAGCTCCTTCTCGTCCTTCGCCAGCCGGGCGATCTCTTCGACCTCGACCTCGGAGAGGGCGCGGCCGGTGCGGATCCCGTCGAGGCGGCGCATGTAGCTCTGCAGCTGGCGATCTTTGCGGGCCAGCTCGAAGCGCGACTTGAGCACCTCGATTTCCTGCGGGTAGAGCTTCTCGGCCTTCACCAGCACCGCCTCGCGCACCCCGACCTTGCCGAAGTCGTGCAGCAGCGAGGCGTAGGTGATCTCCTGGATCTCGGTGGGCGAGAAGCGCAGGCCCTTGAACGGGCCGGCGGGGGCGTTCTCGGTGCTCTGGGCGAGGCAGACGGTGAGCGAGGCGACCCGGCCCGAGTGACCGGCGGTGCTCGGATCGCGCGACTCGATCGCCACCACCGAGGCCTGGACGAAGCCCTCGAACAGCCGGCTGATCTCCTCGTGGAGCAGGGTGTTCTCGACCGCGCCCGAGGCCTGGCCGCCCAGCGCCAGCAGCAGCTCTTCGTCTTCCGAGTCGAACACCCCGTCTTTGGCGTTGAGCGCCTGGATGACGCCGGTCACCTCTCCGCGGGTGTCGCGCATCGGCACGCAGAGGATCGACTGGGTGCGGTAGTTGTTGGTGACGTCGAAGCTGCGGTTGAAGCGCGGGTCGGCGTAGGCATCTTCGATGTTGACCACCTGGCCGGTGGTGGCGACCGCGCCGGCGATGCCGCTGCCGACCGGGAAGCGGATCTCGTTCGCGGTGCCCTGGGCGACCCGGCTCCACAGCTCGCCGCGCTCGCGATCGAGAATGAACAGCGAGCAGCGATCTGCCTCGACGACGCGGGTGGCTTCCCGGAGGATGAGCGGCAGCAACGAGTCGAGGTCTCGAACCGCGTTCATCGCCTTCGCGACGTCGAGCAGGGAGTTGAGCTTGTCCAGCCGGCGCAGCGCCGTCTGCAACGGGGTCAGGGAGGGTTCGGTCTTGGGCAAGGACACGGCGGCGATGTTCCCTTTCCGGTCTGGACAAAACAAGCACCGCGCCGGGGTGCGCGCGGTCGGGCTGGGGCTGGTGGCCCTGCTTTGCGGCTGCGGGACGGCGGCGTTCCTCCACCTCTCGCCTCGCAGCTTCGACGCCCGGCTGAAGCTGCTGCTGGGCGGTGGCGGCAATGCGGCGGTGCTGCTGCACGGGCGCAGCGAGGCGCTGGTGGTGGACACCAAGTTCGGCGACTTCGGCCGGAGGCTTCGCCACCAGGTCGAGCAGGACCTGGCCCGCAAGGTGCGGCGGATCGTGCTCACCCACGCGCACTTCGATCACGCCGGAGGGCTGAAGCTGTTCCCCGACGCGGCGGTGGTGATGGTGCACCCCAATGCGCGCAAGCGGCTCGAGGCGGAAGGGATCCGGGCGCCCTTCGTCGAGGTCGAGGGCGAGGTGCGGCTGCTGCTCGACGGCGACGAGGTCCGGGTGCTGGCGATGGGCAGCGGGCACACCGACGGAGATCTGGTGGCGCTGCTGCCGGGCCGGAAGCTGCTGATCGCCGGCGACCTGGTGAACGAGCGGTTCGAGCCGTACTGCGACCCGAAGTACGGGGGCGACATCCTCGCCCTCAGCAACACCCTGCCCAACCTGATGACGCTCGACTTCGAGCAGCTGGTGCCGGGGCACGGCGAGGTGATGCCGCGGGCCCAGGTCCAGTCGCTGGCGGACTACGTGGCGGCGCTGCAGGCCCAGGTGCGCCAGGGGCGGGCCGAGGGGCTGACCGAGAACCAGGTGGTGGCGAAGGTGAAGCTGCCCGAGTACCGGCTCGAGCGGTTCCTGGCGATGTCGAGCCGGGAAGGCAATGTGCGCGCGATGTTCCAAGCGCTCGGGCGGGAAGGTATGAGGGCGCGATGAGCCCCAGCCGCCCCCTGCTGATCGCGCCCTCGATTCTCTCGGCGGACTTCGGGCGCCTCGCCGAAGAGGTGCGGGCGATCGAAGCCGCCGGCGCCGACTGGGTGCACGTCGACGTGATGGACGGCCGGTTCGTCCCCAACCTCACCATCGGCCCGCTGGTGGTCGCGGCGGTGAAGCGGGCGACGAAGCTGCCGCTGGACGTTCACCTGATGATCGTCGAGCCCGAGAAGTACATCGGCGACTTCGTCCAGGCCGGAGCGGCGACGATCACCGTGCACCAGGAGACCTGCCCCCACCTGCATCGGACCCTGCAGCAGATCAAGGCCGCGGGGGCCCGGCGCTCGGTGGTGCTCAACCCTTCGACTCCGCTGTCGGCGATCGAAGAGGTGCTGGGCGACGTCGAGCAGGTGCTGCTGATGAGCGTGAACCCCGGGTTCGGCGGCCAGGCGTTCATCCCCGAGGCGGTGGACAAGGTGCGGCGGCTGCGGGCGATGCTCGAGGCGCGCGGGCTGCACGGGGTGGACATCGAGGTG
>JAGSPQ010000319.1 GCA_018262385.1 Myxococcaceae bacterium
GCCGAAGCCGAAGCCGGTGCCGGACTCGGCGGTCTCTTCGCCCTCGCTCTCCGGCGTCTCTTCCCCCTCGCTGACGGGGGTGCAGAGCCAGTTCAGCCCCCAGACGCGGATCAAGCTCGGCGCCCTCGCGGTGGTGCTGATCGGCGCGGTCTGGTGGGGCGTGAGCAAGGCCAACGCGCCGCTCACTCCTCCCCGCCCGGTCGATCGGACGCCGGTGGCGGCGGTCACCCCGCCGGTGGTGCCGGTCGCTCCGGTGGTGGCGGCGGTGGTCGACGCCGGCGAGCCCGAGGTCATCGACGCTGGGGCCCCTGGCGCGGTGGCGGCCACCCCGGTAATCGCCCCCGCCCCTGCGGCGCCCGTCGACGCGATGGCGAAGATCGACGTCGACCCCAACGTGGAGCTCACCCTCGACGGGAAGGCGGTCGGCCGCACCCCCTGGGCTGGACGGCTGGCCCCCGGCCGGAGGGTGTTCCTGCTGGTGAACAAGGAGCTGGGGATCCGGGTCTACCGCATCGTCAACGTCTCGGCGGGCGAGCAGATCGACGAGAACTACAAGCTCAAGCAGGGGTTCGTGACGCTCAGCGCTCCCGAGGGCGCGCAGGTGTTCATCAACGAGCGGCGCATCGGTTCGGCGCCGATTCGCGGCGAGATCCCGGTCTACGAGGGCGCGAACAAGATCAGCGTCACCGTCGGCAAGGCGCGCTGGAACGAGGCGTTCAACCTCGCCGGCGGGCAGCGGATCAACTTCAACGTCGAGATGCAGTAGCGCTCAGGTCCGGGCGGCCTTGCTCCTGGCGATCATCGCCTCGTAGCTGCGCGCCACGCTCTGCGAGAGGATCAGCAGCTCGCCGATGTCCGGGGGAGTCAGCTCATCGGCGCCCTGGTCGACGTAGAGCAGGTGCACCGGCTTGCCCCGCACCAGCAGCGGCATCATCACCGCGGTGGTGGGGAACCCGCCGCCCAGCAGCTTGTAGAAGACCGCCGTGCCCGGCCCGCGCTTCATCGGCCCGACGTAGTGAGATCGGGAGTCGCGCACCAGGCGGAACGAGTTGGCCTCCTTGAGCGACACCCCGATCCGCCGCACCGCCTTCTCCCGCACCCCCTGCCCGGCGCCGTGCCAGCCGGTGAGGATCTCGCCGTGCACCGACAGCAGCAGCGCGCGGCGGAACTTGCTCACCGCGAAGCGCAGGATGGTGCGGGCGACGTCCTCGCGATCCACGCTCTTCGACAGCAGCGCCTGGGCTTCGGCGAAGGTGAGCGGCACCAGCGGCGGCTCGGAGCTCGCCACCAGCGAGACCTTGCCGATCGGCTCGATGATCCGCGGGCGCGGCCCCGACAGCGACGGCTCGTCGAGGATCTCGACCCCCTCGATCGTCTCTTCCTCCTCCTCGTCCGCGCTGGCGGCCTTGGCGTAGAGCTGGGCGAAGTCGTCCTCGTTGATCAGATCCTTCACTTCGCCCGGCGAGGGCTCGCCCGGCTGCTTGCCGCGCAGCGACGGGCGCAGGGTGTTCATGTCCACCGGGCGCAGCGGGCGAAACGCCTTGAAGTGCTTGCGCAGCAGCTGGTTCATCCGGAACTCCGGCACCACCACCGGGACCACCCGCTTGCCGGCCTTGAAGCCGAGGGCGTCGATCGCCTCCAGCTTCGTGGGGTCGATCAGCGCGACGGTGAGGCGGGTGGGGTCGACCCGCATCGGAACCAGATCGTTGTCGTCGAGGAAGTTCGCCTCGGCCAGCGCCAGCGCCAGCGGATCGGGCACCATCTCGCCCGAGGCGAACGCGATGCCGAACTTCTTGCCCAGCACCCGGGCGAGGTCCTTCTCTTTGAGGAACCCGAGCTCGATCAGGTTGGTGCCCAGGCGCCCGCCGTGGATCACCTGCGCCTCGAGCGCCTCCTCGAGCTGGGCTGCCTCAATCAGCCGCTCCTCGAGCAGCATTTCTCCCAGTCGCGGCACGCGGTTCGTTTATGTCACAGCGGATCATGCGGGTGGTGGCTGAACGCCACGTGGTTGCCCGCCGGGTCGGCGACGTAGATCGTCCACCGGGTCTGCTTCTCGACTTCGATCCCCTGCTGCTTCAGAGCGGCCAGCAGCCCGGCGCGATCGGCGGCGTGGATCCTGAGCGCGAACATCGCCGGGCCGAAGTCGTCTCCGTCTTCCACCGCGAGGAAGCCGGCCGTGGGGTCGCCCGAGCGGGCGAGCGACAGCCAGACGCTGCGCAGGCCTCCGCCGGGGTGAAGGTTCCGGGCCAGCTCCGGCAGGCCGAGCACGTCGCGGTAGAACGCGGCGACCTTCTCGACGCCTGCCGCGCGCGCGTGCACTGCCAGGTGGTGGATGCCCAGAAGATGCATGGGCCCGGATGCTAATGTCCGCAGCGCGAAACGCCATGGCGACGCTGCTCATCATCGAGGACAACTTCGAGCTGGCCACCCTGCTCAAGGCGACGGCCGAGGCGCGCGGTCACCTCGCCCATGCGGTGCACACCGGCAAAGCGGCGCTCAAGTCGGTCGAGGCCCAGAAGCCGGATCTGGCGATCTGCGATCTGCTGCTGCCCGACATCGGCGGCGGCGAGTTGCTGGGCAAGCTGCGCCAGCTCGGAGTGCCGACGGTCGCGATGAGCGGGGTGTACCGGGGCGCGAAGTTCGGCCAGCAGGCGCGCGAGCAGCACGGCGCGATCGCCTTCTTCGAGAAGCCGTTTCCCTTGAGCGACCTGCTGTTGTGCGTGGAAGCGATCTGCGGGCCGGCGCCGGCCCAGGCGGTCGAGCCGCCTGCCGAGGAGCTGACCTCCGAGGTGGTGGTGGCCGAGGACGCTCCGCCCGAGCCGGGCGATCTGCTGCCCCTCGAGGAATGGGAACGGATCTGGAGGAAGGGCGGCACCGCGCCGGCCAGGCCGGCCGAGAAGAAGAAGCTGCCCCGCACCGGCTCGCTCAAGGACACCTCGGTGCCGCGGCTGCTCAACGCCTTCTTCCAGGGCCAGCACAGCGGGGAGCTGGTCCTTCACCGGGCCCCGGCGATCAAGGTGGTCAGCTTCGAGAAGGGCCAACCGGTCTACGCGGCGAGCAACCTGGCCCACGAGCGCTTTGCCCGGTTCGTCGCGCGCAGGGGGCTGCTGCAGCCCGCCGATCTCGACGCGGTGGCGGCGCTGGCCAGAGAAGAAGGGTTGCGCACCGGGATCGCGATGGTCCGCCTGGGAGTGCTCACCGAGCCGCAGCGGATCGGGCTGCTCGAGCAGCAGATCCGCGAGATCGTCTGGTCGACCTTCGCGTGGACCGACGGGGAGTACAGCTTCACCCAGGGCAAGGCACTGCGGGCGGACCTCGCCCGGCTGGAGGTGTTCCCCGGAGAGCTGATCCTCGAGGGCTGCCTGAAGGAGCCGCTGGTCGCGCTGCGGGCCCGGATGCCGGGCGCGCGGGTCCTCTCGCCCGCCGCCGATCCGCCCTACCCGCTCGAGCGGTTTGCCTTCACCAACGAGCAGGCGCTGATCATCGCCGCCGCCGACGGAACCAAAGCGGTGGCCGATCTGATCGCGCTCACCGATCTCTCCGAGCGCGAGGCGCTGGCGGTGGTGGTCGCGCTCGAGCAGCTCGGCTTCCTCGAGGAGCGCAAAGAGGCGCCCCGCTCCCGCCGGGTCAGCTTCGGGCTCTGAGCCCGCACAAAATCCACTGCCGGATCAAGGGGTTCACCGGGCGGATGATTAATTCGTCAGACGCGGTGGAATTCGGGAAGAGAAAGGCATACATCATCTCCAACCGAGCCGAATGGCTTCGGGTGCCGCCCCAAATTTTTTGTCGGCGGTTTTAACGAAAGAGCAAAGAGTAAATGGCTACTGGTACTGTGAAGTGGTTCAACGATGCGAAGGGCTTTGGTTTCATCTCGCAGGAAGGTGGCGGCGAAGACGTGTTCTGCCACCACACCGCGATTCAGGCGGACGGATTCCGCACCCTGGCCGAAGGCCAGAAGGTGGAGTTCGACGTCAACAAGGGCCCGAAGGGCCTCCAGGCGGCGAACGTCCGTCCGGTGAGCTGAAGTCTAACCACTTCTCTCCGTAAAGCGGCTCGCTCCTCTTCAAAGGAGCGGGCCGTTTCCTTTGGTGCAGCACCGATCCGCCGAAGCGCGGGTCAGGCCAGCGAAGGCGCCTGACCCATCTGGCGCATCCACCGGGCGTGCGAGACGACCGCGCCGGGGGTGGTGTTGATCTTGTAGGAAATCCCCTGCTCGGCGCACAGCTGCTGCACGATCGGGGCGATCTCCGGCAGCCGGTACGAGCAGACCTTGGGGAAGAGGTGGTGCTCGATCTGGTAGTTGAGGCCGCCGACGTACCAGGTGACCAGCGGGTTCCCCAGACCGAAGTTGGCCGAGGTCACCACCTGGTGCACCGCCCACTCCATCTTCGGGTCCGAGCCCAGGTCGAGCTTGGGGAACGCCGCCCCTTCGACGCAGTGGGCGAGCTGGAAGGTCACTGCCAGGGTCAGGCTCAACGTCGCCGACCACAGCAGGTAGTTGAGCAGCACCTGCCACCACGGCAGGACCATCAGCGGGATGGCGAAGGCCCAGCCGTAGAAGGTGATCTTGCCGGCGAAGAACGCGGCCAGCTTCCAGCCGGTGGGCCGGGGGAAGTGCTGAGCGCCGATCTTCCCCTTCGCGAGGTTGATGAAGTCGTCGATGAAGTGCCACTTGATCGCGAGCAGCGAATACAGCGGCCAGATGTAGAGGTGCTGGAAGCGGTGGCCGGCGCGCAGCTGCTGCTCGGGCGACATGCGGGCGAGCGGGCGAATGTCGATGTCCACGTCCAGCCCGGTGATGTTCGGGTTGCTGTGGTGAAAGACGTTGTGCTTCCAGTGCCAGATGTACGAGCTGCCGCCGAGCAGATCGAGGGTGTGGGCCATCACCACGTTGATCCATTTGTGCTTCGAGTATCCGCCGTGGTTGCCGTCGTGCTGGATGCTGAAGCCGATGCCGGCCATCGCCAGCCCGAGCGAGATGCAGGCCAGCGCCGACTGCCACCAGTTCGCGGCGACGAAGACCAGCAGCACCCAGGAAGCGGCGAACCAGCCGAGGATCACCGCCGTCTTGAGGAACATCCCCGGCGGGGTCTGGTTGGTCGGGCGGCCCGAGGCGAGGAAGTACGCATCGACGCGCTTGCGAAGCTCGTTGAAGAACGTCCCGTGGGGCAAGTAGCGCGAGGTCGAGTTTGTCGCCATCTGGTTGAAATCCGTGTACCCCAGAAGCAGGGGGAAGCCGAGGCAAGTCGCCCGCGGCTGTTACACGCCCGTGATGGGGCGGGGGGTGAGGCAGTAGAGGGTGGTGAGCTCCTGCGAGCGCGCGGCGTGGAGCGGATCTTCGCGATCCTGCGCCTTCGGATGCTGGGCCTGGGTC
>JAGSPQ010000320.1 GCA_018262385.1 Myxococcaceae bacterium
AGCGGATCAGCTACCTCGTCTCGGTGCGCAAGCAGGATCCGAACGAGGTGATCGGCGAGATCAAGAAGCTGCTGGGTGAGATCGAAGGGGTCACCGTGCGAATGGTCGGCGATCGGATCTACCTCGACGGCCAGGCCTACACCCAGGCGGACGCCGATCGGATCGACCAGGTCGTCGGCCTCTACCCGAACGTGAAGAGCTTCGTGAAGATCGCGCCCAACGCGAAGAAGCTGGTCGCCCAGAACCTCAACGCCGCGTTCCAGAAGGCGGGCCTGAAGAACGTGCAGGCCAACGTGGTCGGCTCGACGATCTTCCTCGAGGGCTCGGTCGAGTCGCAGCAGGACCTGCAGAAGGCCGAGCTGATCACCAAGGCGATCGGCGAGAAGGTCGAGAACCTGCTGGTGGTCGGCATCAAGCGGATGATCCTGAGCGAGGTGCAGTTCGTCGAAATCCGGCGCGACTCGAAGGATCGCTACGGCATCCGCTACCCGACCGACATCTCGGGCTCGGCCGGCGCCAACTTCACCTTCTCCAAGGATCTGTTCCCGGGCAGCTTCGCCGAAGGCACCTCGGCCTACCGCATCGGCCTCACCTCCGGGATGGCGATCGGCTTTCAGAACAACGACGGCTACGGCCGCCTGCTCGCCCAGCCGAAGCTGGTGTGCGCCAGCGGCGAGAAGGCCGAGTTCATCTCGGGCGGCGAGGTGCCGATTCCGCTGATCACCAACAACCAGTTCACCGTCGAGTACAAGCCGTATGGGGTGATCCTCAAGCTGCGCCCTACCGCCGACCGCAGCGGGAACATCCAGACCGAGGTCGAGGCCGAGGTGAGCGAGATCGACCTCTCGGTCGCCGTCTCGATCGGCGGGTCCGCCTCGGTGCCCGGCTTCCGCAAGCGGGCGGTGAAGACCAACGTCACCGTCCGGCACGGCGAGACGATCGTGCTGTCGGGGGTGTTCAGCCACGACGAGCAGAAGCAGGTCAGCAAGCTGCCCGGCCTGGGTCACATCCCGATCATCGGAGAGCTGTTCAAGAACCGCGCGTTCGACTCGACCAAGCGCGAGCTGGTGATCTTCGTCACTCCCCGCATCGTCAACCCCGACTCGGACAAGATCCGGACGATCATCGAAGACGTCAAGAGCCGCTACAAGCAGGCCCGCGGGGAAGTGAACTTCGGCATCTTCGATTGACCTCCCGTCGGTCAAGTGGACGCACAAGTAGGATTCTTCACTCCTTTCCAATGCTTGGAGCCGGTCGGCACGCGTTGTTAGGATGCGCGGCATGTTTCTGATCACCCTGGTGGAGAAGGGCGGCGGCGGCGGGCAGTCGCTGACCTTCGAAAAGGCCGAAGTGACGATCGGCCGCCTTGCCGGCAACGACATCGTGCTCGGCAAGGGCAACGTCTCCAAGTACCACTCCCGCTTCGTCCTCAAGGACGGCAAGTACATCGTGGTCGACATGCAGTCGACCAACGGGACCTTCGTCAACGGCAAGAAGATCGCCGCGCCGCAGGTGGTCAAGCCGACCGACAAGATCTACATCGGCGACTACATCCTCAACGTCGCGGCGCCGCCCGAAGACGAGCAAGCCGAAGACGAGCAGGAGTACGCCGAGGACGGTGAAGGCGAGGCCGAGGGCGAGGGCGAGCCCGCGGCCGAGGAAGAGTACGCCGAGGGCGACGGCGAGGAAGAGCAGGCCGAGGAAGAGTACGAAGAGGAAGAGCCCGAGGAAGAGACGCGCGCCCCCGAGAAGCAGCAGCGAATGCCGGCCTCGATGGCCAACGCGCTCAGCAAGCGCAAGAGCAAGGTGGACCCGGCGGTCGAGGCCTACGCCCGGCTGCAGAAGGACATCCACGACCGGCTGATCGAGTACCTCGACCTGCGCCGCCTCGACATGGATCGGCTGGGCGACGAAGAGCTGTGGCGCCGCACCGAGAAGGCGATTCGCGACATCCTCGATCAGATGGACTCCGACGGAGAGCTGCCGGAGGAGGTCGATCGCGAGGGCCTGCTGACCGACGTGCTCAACGAGGCGCTCGGCCTGGGGCCGCTCGAGGCGTTCCTGGCTTCCGACGAGATCTCGGAAATCATGGTGAACCACGCCAACCAGATCTACATCGAGCGGCGCGGCAAGATCACCCTCAGCGACAAGATCTTCTCTTCCAACCAGGCGGTGCTGGGAGTGATCGAGCGGATCGTCGCGCCGATCGGCCGCCGGATCGACGAGTCGAGCCCGCTGGTCGACGCCCGGTTGAAGGACGGCAGCCGCGTCAACGCGATCATCCCTCCGCTCGCGCTCAAAGGGCCCTGCATCACGATCCGGAAGTTCAAGCGCGACGCGCTGAAGATCGAAGATCTGATCAAGTACAAGACGCTCACCGCCCAGATGGCCGAGTTCATCGAGATGTGCGTCAAGGCGCACAAGAACATGGTGATCTCGGGCGGCACCGGCTCGGGCAAGACCACCACCCTCAACATCATCAGCTCGTTCATCCCCGATGACGAGCGGATCATCACCGTCGAGGACGCCGCCGAATTGCAGCTGCCCCAGGATCACTGGATTCAGCTCGAGTCGCGCCCGCCCAACCTCGAAGGCAAGGGCGCGATCACCATTCGCGACCTGGTGAAGAACTGCCTGCGAATGCGGCCCGACCGGATCGTGGTCGGAGAGTGCCGGGCCGGCGAGACGCTCGACATGCTGCAGGCGATGAACACCGGCCACGACGGCTCGCTGACCACCCTCCACGCCAACACTCCCCGCGACGCGCTGGCCCGGATGGAGACGATGGTGCTGATGGCCGGCATGGATCTGCCGGTGAAGGCGATTCGGGAACAGATCGCCAGCGCGGTGCATCTGATCGTCCAGCAGACGCGCTTCTCGGACGGCAGCCGCCGCCTCTCGTACATCACCGAGATCTCGGGGATGGAGGTCGACATCGTCACCCTCCAGGACATCTTCTATTTCAAGCAGGAGGGCTTCACCGAGGACGGCAAGGTGCGCGGGCGCTACGTCGCCTCTGGCTTCGTGCCCAAGTTCTACGATGAGCTGCAGCGGCGCGGTATCCCGGTGAACATGGGCATTTTCCGCGAGGAATGAACTTGGCCGCGATCGTCATCCGCTTCCCCGACGGGACCGAGCAGGAGCACGAGCTCGCCGGGCAGCTCACGGTGGGCCGCGCCGACGGCAATGATCTGGTGCTCGCCGAGGGCGGGGTGTCGCGCAAGCACGCCCGCTTCTTCGTCGAGGGCTCCGAGGTGCTGGTGGAGGACACCGGCTCGGCGAACGGGACCTTCGTCGACGGCGAGAAGATTGGCGGGCCGACCAGGCTGGGGCCGCGCGCCCAGGTCGCGATCGGCGACTACGAGATCAAGGTGAAGGGCAACGGCGCCGGCGCCGACGCCGCGAAGGCCAGACCGAAGGCCGGCGCGAAGGGGCCGGTGCCGGTCGGGGCGGGCAGCGGAGAGCGGACCACCGCCCAGAAGGTGATGAAGCCGCCCCGGGCGACCACCACCATGCCCGCGGTGAAGAAGGACCCGGCCGCCGGAGCCGCGCTCGCCAGGCGCACCCGGCCGACGGCGGCCCCCAGCGCCGGGGCGGTGCTGCGCGGCCTGACCGGCGCGTTCATGAACAAGAGCTTCCCGATCAAGGGAACGATGGTGGTCGGCCGGGTTGCCGGCACCGACGTCCAGCTCGAGGACGACTCGGTGAGCCGCCGCCACGCCGAAGTGGTGATGACCGGCAAGACGGTGGTGCTCAAGGATCTGGGCAGCGCCAATGGCACCACCGTCAACGGGCAGCCGCTGACCGGCGAGCTGACGCTCCAGCCGGGCGACATCATCCAGTTCGGGGTGGTGGAGATGGCGTATGAGAACGGGGCGGGAGGCAGCGAGTCGCGGCTGCCGGCGCGCCGTCCGGGCGGCAAGGCACCTCCGCCGCGCCGGGGCAGGGGCCTCGAGCCGGACGAGGACGATCTGAGCGGCGACTTCGAGGGCTCTTCGGCCGGCCTCGATCCGCGCAAGAAGAAGCTGCTGATCGGCGTCGGCATCGGCCTGGCGGTGATGACCGGCGGGGTGTTGATCTTCGCCTTCAAGACCCCGCCCCCGGTGGAGGTCGACCCGATCAAGAAGACCCCGATGTTGACCCAGCTGCCGGTCGAGCAGCAGATCGAGGAGTACCTCTCGCAGTGCCGCCAGTACTCGTCGGTCGACCTGGGCGAGCCCAACTGGGAGAAGGCCGAGGGCTACTGCAAGAAGGTCCTCGACCTCGAGCCGATTCACCAGGAAGCCAACCAGCTGCTGGCGCGGATCAAGGTCGAGCGGAAGTGCGAGGACAACTACAACAAGGCGAAGAAGCAGCTGTCGCGCCTGCGGGAAGAGGAAGCGCTCGACGCCCTCAAAGAGATCACCAACGTCTGCAGCTACTACCTGAAGGCGCTCCCGCTGGTGAAAGAGGCGATGGAGGCGGTGAAGAAGCACGTCGGCCCGGAGTGCAAGGACTACAGCAACAACGGGAAGCTCGATCAGGCCTACGCGCCGTGCGAGCGGTACATGTCCTTTGCCTGCCAGTCGATGAAGTCCGAGGAGCTCTACCCTCCGGCGCTCAAGGTGCTGTGCCTCAGCGGCGGCGGGAAGCACTGCTGGAAGCCGAAGGATCCGATGTACGTCAACTTCCTCAAGGCGCGCGAGAAGAAGGATCCCAAGGCGCCGCCGTGGAAGTGCGAGAAGATCACCATCTACCCGGTCGAGAACAACGAGCAGAACGTGACCAACCGGGTGATCAAGGACAACTTCATCACCCTCTACAAGGCCAAGGACCTGTCGGAGGTCGTCTCGCTGTACTTCGAGGGCAAGGCGGTCGAGGGGATGGCGACGCTGCAGAACCGGGTGATCAACAACATCGAGAAGGCTCCGCTGCACGAGTCGGCGAAGAACCTCGGCAAGCAGATCACGACCGTCGACCAGCTCTACAAGGCGGGGCAGGGCGAGCTGGGAAACAACCGGCCCGACAAGGCGAACGAGTACTTCAGCGAGGCGCTGACGATCGACGAGCAGCTGGTGCTGGGGGCAGAGAAGGCGGCCCAGCCGATGGAGAAGAAGAAGAAGGACCTCGAGAAGCTGACCAGCTACTACCGGCGCAACATCCAGCAGGACATGGCGACGGCCTGCTACCAGCGCGGCAAGGACCTGATGGATCGTCAGGATCGCCGGCAGGCCTGCAAGATCTGGAAGATGGGCTTCGGGTTCTGGAAGGGAAACTCGGACCTGCTGCGCGCGGTCACCAACGTCTGCACCCAGGAAGCGGCCCGCCGGCTCGAGGCCGCCGGCAGCTGCGAGGACCTCGACGTGGTGCTCGAGTTCGCCGTCAAT
>JAGSPQ010000321.1 GCA_018262385.1 Myxococcaceae bacterium
GCCGAGCACGCGGGCGGTGGCCACGATGATCCGATTGCCGGGGTCGCGGTGGAAGCTGGCGGGAAGTGCGGCGACCTCGACGGCGATCGCGGGCGAGATGGCGTGCAGCTCGACCCACGGCGGCTCGAGCGCATTGTCCAGCCACTCGCGCAGCGGCATCTTCAGTCGGATTCTCCCCAGCTGAGCCAGGGTCGCGATCTCCCACAGGCTGATATCCGAGACATGCGCGGGGTTGTCGGCGCTCACCTTGCTCAATGCGCGAAGCTGGCCACGCGAGAGTCGCTTCGAGTCCGAGAACCACCACAGCAAGACGTGGGTGTCGAGGACGAGCTTCACTTGCCCTTGCCGGAGACGGCCTTCCAGGCGCTGGGCGGCAGCACCGGCCCGAGGATGTCGCCAACGACTTCGACCGTGCCCTTCAACCGGTCCCGCGGCGAGGATGCTTTGGCGACGTAGG
The DNA here is from genome assembly GCA_018262385.1 of Myxococcaceae bacterium. Classification (GTDB taxonomy): domain Bacteria; phylum Myxococcota; class Myxococcia; order Myxococcales; family Myxococcaceae; genus JAGSPQ01. Next base: position 458 of record JAGSPQ010000321.1, read on the forward strand.
CGCTCGCCAGCCGGGCGACCACCCGGCCGCGCTTGAGGATCAGAATCGGCTCGCCGTCCCGCTCGACCTGGTCCAACACCGCCAGGCACCTGGCCTTGAACTCCGAGGCGTTCATCGATTTCATGTGACCAGTTTAAGTGGTCTTGAACGACCGGACAAGCCAACCGCCCAGGTCAGCGCTTCGGCGGCGCCGCCAGCTTCGGCAAGACAATCCGGGCCGGGACCTCGACGTCGGTCTCGAGCAGCTTCCCTTCGCGCATCACGGTGTAGTGGACCTTGTCGCCCGCCTTCAGCCCGGCGAGGGCGAGGCCGATCTTCTCCGTCTCGCTCGCGTCGAACGGGCCGACCTTCACGATCACGTCGCCGCCCAGCGAGACCGGGTTGCCGCCGATCACCGCGTCGACCGAGCCGCCGCGCAGGCCGGCCTTCGCTCCGGCCGAGCCGGCCGCCACCCGCTCGATCAGCATCACCGAGGCGTACGGCCAGTTGAACAGCGCGCAGACGTCGGCCGGCAGGTGGCGCAGCGACAGCCCCAGCCACGGCAGCGGGTTGTCGAACAGCCGCTTGCGCACCGTGTTGCTCGGCACCGCGAAGCCCAGGCCCTGGCTGCCGCCGGAGGTGGTGGCGATGTAGCTGGCGATCCCGACCACCTCGCCTCGCTCGTTGAACACCGGCCCCCCCGAGTTGCCCTGGTTGAGCGCGGCGTCGGTCTGGATCACGTTGCCCGGCCGCAGGCCCTGGGTCTTGCCGGTGCGGATGCTGGAGATCAGTCCCGCGGTGAGGGTGTGGCCCAGCCCGAGCGGCGTGCCGATCGCGAACACCGGCTGGCCCACCTTGAGCAGGTCGCTGTTGCCCAGCACCGCCACCGCCGGGCTGGTCGGCACCTCGCTCACCTTCAGCAGCGCCAGATCCTCGGTGCGCGAGAGCGAGACCACCGCCCCCTCGGCCTGGGTCCCGTCCTTGAACTGGACCACGATCTGCTCCGCCCCTTCGACCACGTGGGCGGCGGTGACCACGAAGCCGTCGGCGTGGACGAGGATCCCCGAGCCGGTGCCGACCACCACCTTCAGCAGGTACCCGTCGGGGCCTTCCTCGGTGGTCTTCAGCCCCACCCGCACCGTCACCACCGAGGGGTCGACCTTCTCGAACACCGCCTCGAGCCCGCGCGGCTGGGCGAGCGTGAGGGAAGACAGCAGGCACAGCGTCGTGACGGCGGCGCGCATCTTCTCGGCTACTCCTTGCGACGGGGTTTCTTGCCTTCGTAGCTGACGGTCACCTTGGTCGAGATCCCTCCCCGGATGAACCAGTCGCCTTCCACCTGCACCTTGCGCGGCCGGGTCACCTTGACGATGTCGTCGAGGATCTTGTTGGTGACCGCCTCGTGGAAGGCGCCTTCGTTGCGGTAGCTCCACAGGTAGAGCTTCAGGCTCTTCAGCTCGACGCACAGCGTGTCGGGCACGTAGCGGATGGTGAAGCGGGCGAAGTCCGGCTGCCCGGTGAGCGGGCACAGGCAGGTGAACTCGGGGCAGTCGAACGCGATCTCGTAGTCGCGCGCGGGCGCCGGGTTGGGAAACGTCTCGAGCTGCTTGGAAGGTTTGGTTGTCATGCTAGGACCAAGGTTGTGAGTGACATTCGACGGCAGGGCAAGCGCATCTCGCTTTCCGTCAGGTTCAGCGGGGGCGGAGCCGCGACCAATCTCGATGGCCGGGTGACCGACCTTTCGCAGGTGGGGCTGTTTCTCGCCACCAAACATTTCATCCCGCTGGGCAAGCAGGTGCACCTCGAGTTCGACCTCCCGGCCGGGCACGTCGAGGCGATGGGCGAGGTGCGGTGGATCGCGCGCGGAGCGAACGTCGCCGAGCAGGGGCTGGGGATCCGGTTCCTGCGGCTGTCGTCGGAGGCGGCGCGGGCGATCGATCTGACGATCGACGCCGCCTAAGAAGCGGCGTGAGCGACCTCGAGCTGATCTTCGGCGAAGACTCGGTGCCGGTGCCGTTCCCCGGCCGGCGGTTCTCGATCGGCTCGGATCCCGCCTGCGAGGTCCGGCTGCCCAAAGGCAAGGTGAAGCCGCGCCACGCCGAGATCGCCCAGGGAAAAGACGGCGGCTGGTGGATCCGCGATCTGACCGGCGTCGGCGGGCTGAAGGTGAACGGGCTGAAGCGGGAGAAGTCGCGGCTCTCGCCCGGCAGCGTGCTGACGCTGGGGACGACCACGCTGCACGTCCGCCGCGCGGGCGACAAGGAAGATGCGTCGCTGGCGCCGACCCAGTTCTTCAAGGTCAACGCCCCCCAGCCGCCGCCGCCCCCGGACGACCCGAAGCCGCCCCGGCCGCTCGAGCCGGGCGACGTGATCGACAACCGCTACCGGATCGTGGCCCGCATCGCCGCCGGCGGGATGGGCGAGGTCTACCGCGCCGAGCACCTGGTGCTGGGCAAGGCGTTCGCGGTGAAGGTGATGCACCCCGAGTTGACCGAGGACACCGAGTTCGTCGGGCGGTTCAAGCGCGAGGCGATCGCCGCCAGCCGCATCGGCCAGCAGAACATCGTCGACATCTCGGACTTCGGCCGCACCCCCGAGGGCAGCCTCTACTCGGTGATGGAGTTCCTCGACGGCCGCACCCTCGCCAGCCACCTCGGCGACGGCCCATTCTCGATCGCGCGGATCGTCTTCATCGGCGCGCAGATCGCCCGGGCGCTCTTCGCCGCCCACCAGGAAGAGATCATCCACCGCGATCTGAAGCCCGAGAACGTGATGCTGCTGCAGCAGCCGGGGCAGCCGGACTTCGTCAAGGTGCTCGACTTCGGAGCGGCGAAGGTCTCCACCCCCACCCCGGGCGGCCCGCTGACCGCGATGGGGATGGTGGTCGGCACCCCGGAGTACATGTCGCCCGAGCAGGCCTCGGGGCTGGCGGTCGACGCCCGGTCCGACATCTACGCGCTCGGGTTGATCCTCTACGAGATGCTCACCGGCCGGCCCGCCTTCCAGGGCGAGACGCCGTCGGTGGTGATGGTGATGCAGATGACCGCCGACCCCGCGCCGCTGCCGGCGACCGCGCCCAAGCCGCTCACCCGGCTGATCGTCCAGATGCTGAAGAAGAAGCCGGACGAGCGCCCCCAGACGATGGGCGAGGTGATTTCCCAGCTGACCCGGCGAACTGCCGGCTGATTCGCCGCGGACTCGAAAACGCAGTGCTGCGCGGATCGCCGCACACCGTTGTAAGGCTACCGGGGTGAGCAACCCGAAGAACCCCGACTACGAGCTGATCCGCTCGATCGCCGACGACCTGCCGGTGGGCGTCTGGGTGGCGAAGGTGCCCAGCGGCGACTTCGTCTACTCGAACCGGACCTTCGTCGAGATCATGGGGCAGGGGCCCCGCGACGAGGCGCGCATCGGCGACTACAGCGGGCCGTACGGGATCTGCGGCACCGACGGGAAGCCCTACCCGGAAGACCGGATGCCGATCGTCCGCGCGCTGCAGGCCCGCGAGGTGGTGGTGGTCGACGACCTCGTCATCCACCGCCACGACGGCCGGCGGATCCCGGTGCGCGCCCACGCCCGGCCGGTGATGGACGACGGCCAGACCATCACCCACGTGGTGATCGTGTTCTTCGACATCACCAAGGAGGTCGAGGCGCACCGCGCGTCGATCGAGCTCGAGGCGCGGCTGCGGCACGGGCAGCGGATGCAGTCGATTGGCCAGCTCGCGGGAGGCATCGCGCACGACTTCAACAACGTGCTGGCGGTGATCCAGATGCTTGCCTCCCGGCTCAGCCTCGAGGCGCGCAGCCAGACCAGCACCGACGTGCTGCAGCAGATCGACCTCGCGGTGGAGAGCGGAACCCGGCTGGCCCAGCAGCTGTTGCTGATGGGCGGCCGCGGGCGGACCACCAACTCGCCGGTCGGGATGAACGAGCTGACCGCCTCGGTGGCGCAGCTGCTCTCGCGCACGCTCGATCGGCGAATCGAGGTCTCCCACCAGAGCGACGGCTCGCCGGCGATCGTGGATGGAGATCCCTCGCGCCTCGAGCAGGTGGTGATGAACCTGGCGATCAACGCCCGCGACGCGCTGGCCGGCACGGGCGGGAAGGTGATCATCCGGGTGCGCTCGCAGCCGGTCGACGCCGAAGCCGCGGCCCAGCTGCCGCCGCTGAAGCCGGGCGCTCACGTGGTGATCGAGGTCGAGGATGACGGGCCGGGGATCCCGCCCGAGCTGCGCGGCCGGATCTTCGAGCCGTACTTCACCACCCGCACCACCGGCGAGCAGCGCGGCTCCGGGCTCGGGCTGGCGACGGTCTACGGAATCGTCGAGGCGCACGAGGGGGCGATCGAGGTCTGCGACGCCGCCCCGCACGGAGCGGTGATGCGGGTCTGGCTGCCGGCGAGCGCCGCGCTCAAGGCGCCGGTGTCCACCGGTGTCCGCGATCGGGGAGCGCCGATTCACGGCAGCGGGCGGGTGCTGGTGGTCGACGACGAAGACGCGCTGCGCCGGGCGGTGGCCGCCTCGCTCCAGTCGCTGGGGTACGAGGTGCTCGAGGCCGCCGATGGCATCGAGGCGCTGGCGATCATCGCCCGCCAGCCGGGCACGATCGGGCTGATGCTGCTCGACCTGGTGATGCCGCGGATGGACGGGCGAGCCACCTTCACTGCTGCGCGCGAGCTCGACCCGACGCTGCCGGTGATCCTCGCCACTGGCACTCCCGAGGATCCGTCGGCGGTCGAACTGGCCGGCGCGGGGGTGGTCGAGGTGCTGGTCAAGCCCTACGCGCTGCCCGAGCTGTCGCGGGTGATCGCCCGGACGCTGCGCCCGCCGCCAGCGCGGTGAGACGTTTTGCGCCTCGGGGAAGCGGACGTAAGGTGAGCCTACTTGTCGGGCCGGTTGGGCTTTGAAAGGGGAAAACCGATG
>JAGSPQ010000322.1 GCA_018262385.1 Myxococcaceae bacterium
CGATGCGTTCGTGGTGCTGACGCCAGACGGGCGGGTGCAGCGGTTCGGCGGAGCGACCCACCCGGGCCAGAACAGCTCGACCGCGTCGCCGGACGTGACGGGCGACGGGCGCGGGGACGTGGGGATGATCCGCCCCGGCAACTACCAGGTGGTCCCGAACGGGCCGCACGCCGGCGCCGCCTCGTTCCACGTGCGGACGCTGGGCGGCTCGGGGAACCTGCCGGGCTGGCGCGACACGAACCACGACGGCCGCTTCTCGGAGAGCGAGCAGGCCGGGTCCGAGAGCCGGCGCGACACGCTCAGTGGAGTGCTGTTCCACCAGGGCGGCTCGAATGCCCCCTCGTCGATCGGCTGCCAGACGATGAGCCCGGCGGAGTACCAGCGGTTTCTCAACGCGGTCGGCGGCTCGCGCGCGTCGTTCACGTACACGCTGGTGTCGGTGGGCTGACCCGGCTCGGAGCCCTCAACCGCGGTCCTCACGGAACCCTCGTCGGAGGTCGCCTCGCCATCGGCGCCGGTTCGCCGACGCCCGGGCACGGAAAAGCAGGCGGGTGCTCTGGCGGTTGGTGACTGCGACCGCTCGGGTACGCCGGGCTCGGATCCCTCGACCGCGGTCGGACCGCCGACGAGGGTGCGCGTGGCTCTTCCTCGCGAAAGCGGAGGTGGAGGTCTGGATCCCCGCCCAGCGGGGGCGGGGAACTCCACCTGCGTTCTCGTCGGCGAGATCGAGGCGAGGGCCCCGGCGCACCATCCAGGCCGCTATCAGATTTCCTCGGCAGGGCCAGATCGCCTGCGACCAGGCGTGCGGAATCACTCGCGGGATCTCGCTGAGAAACGCCGGAAATCGGGTCCTGCCGAGGAAATCTTGTAGTGAGCCCACCGACCCGCCGGGGCCGGGGCCTGCTCTGCGGAGGAAGAGCCCCGGGTTCGGCAGGTGGAGCGACGGAGCGCGGTGGAGCGGTCCGAGTCCGGACTACCCGGGACCCGGGAACCACCGCTGGCGACCGCACCCGCCTGCCTTCCGGGCGGCGCTCAGAAGATCAGCCCGACCGTGCCCATCAGCTCGGCGTACCGCTTCGGCCCGTCGCCGAGCAGGCTGGTCAGCGTCGCCCGCAGATTGAACCGAAAGCCGAACGAGCTGCCCGCCAGATTCCGCAGGTCGAAGCTCAGCCCCAGCCCGGTATCAATCCCGCTGCGGTGATTGACCCCGTGGTCTGCGTGGGACGAGAGCCCGAGGATCCCGGTGACCGGATCCGCCTTGGCGTACTCCCAGCCGAGCTCGTGCAGGTGGGCGAAGGCGACGAACAGGTACGGCTTTACCCTCGAGTCCGACGGAGCCACGAGAAGATCCGCCGGTTGATCCCCAGCAGCCCGATCCCTCCCCCGGTCACCGTGTCCGGGCGCAGCCCGCCGGTGAGGCCGACGAAGATCTCCCACTTCGGCGGGGCCTCCTCGACCACCTCCTCCGCGACCGGGGCCTGGGAAAGAAGCGCCGCTACCACCAGCAATGCGTTGAGCATGCCGTCGTAGTGCCGGGAATTTCAGGGGGAATTCATTTGATCGGGAAATGATCGCCTTCCCGCCGGCCGGCAACCAACCCTTCGTCAGCTGCGCTCCAACCTCGGCACCAGGTGGTGGAGCGACCGCTCGAGCCGGTAGTTCACGTTCATGTGGCCGTCGTCGAACTCTTCGTGGGTCAGCTGCTCCACCCCGCCCTGCTTGAGCTCCTCGATCACGATCCGGGTGCCCCAGCGGAGGTTGAACTCGTCTTTGGTGCCGCAGTCGATGAACAGGCTCTTCAGCTTCCGGTAGACGTCGACGTGCTTGGGCACGAACCGCACCGGGTCGTGCACCAGCCACCGGTTCCAGGTCTCGATCTTCAGCCGCCCGGTCTGCAGATCCACCGGCAGCTCGAGGCCCAGCGGCTCACCCTTCTTCGGGGAGTACGCCGCGGACATCGCGAGCATGTTGATCACCGTGTGATCTTCCCCGCGCATCTTGGTGGCGACCGCGCGCTCCTTGAAGTCGCGGAACCACGGCTCGATGCCACCCGCCCTGGTGATCGGCCCGAGCGCCACCGGCAGCTCGTGGAGGTAGCAGTACTCGAACCCCGAGTCGCCCGAGTGAACCCCGATGTGCTGGAAGATCTCGGGGTGAAAGCGCGAGATCACCAGCGCCCCGTAGCCGCCCGAGCTCTTGCCGACCAGCGCCCGCGCGCCGCCCTTGGCGACGGTGCGCAGGGTGCGATCGGCCCACATCACCATGTCGCGCGCGACGTAGTTCCGGTACTGGCCGATCCCCTCGCTGTTCATCCACTGGCTGCCGCCCAGCGCGCTCCAGCCGTCGATGAACACCCCGAGGCACGGGGGAATCGCGCCGCCGGAGATCAGCGCGTCGAGCCGCTCAGGGACGTTGCGGGTGAAGGGCGAGGTGTTGAGCCAGGACATCCCCGAGCCGGAGAACCCATGGAGGAAGTACACCACCGGGTACCGCTCGGCGGTGTTCTCGGCGTACCCCGGAGGCAGGTAGACCGGCGTCGGTCGGGTCGACGAGTCGCCCAGCGGATTCCCCTCGAGAGATCCGGCGAACACCTGGAACACCTGCACGCTGCCTTTCATCTATGGCGTCCTCCCCAGCTTCTTCATCACTTCCTGCAGATCTCCCCACGCGAGCTTCTTCTCGGCCGGCACCCGCAGCAGGTACGCCGGGTGGAACGTCGGCATCAGCGGGATCCCCTCGTACTCGCGCCACTGCCCGCGCAGCCGGGTGATCGCGGTCTGGTCCTTCAGCAGCGCCTGGGCGGCGAACTTGCCCAGGGTGACCAGCACCTTCGGCCGAACGGACGCGACCTGCGCCTTCAAGAACGGCTCGCAAGCGGCGATCTCGTCCGGCTCGGGGTTGCGGTTCTCGGGCGGGCGGCACTTCACCACGTTGCAGATGTAGACCTCGTCGCGGGTGAACTTCATCGCCTCGATCATCTTGGTCAGCAGCTGACCGGCCTTCCCCACGAACGGCATCCCCTGCTGGTCCTCGTCGGCGCCCGGCGCCTCGCCGACGAACATCAGCTCGGCCCGCGGGCTGCCGGAGCCGAAGACGATCTGGGTGCGGCCCCCGCACAGCTTGCAGCGCTTGCAGTCGCCCAGCTCGGTGCGGATCTCGTCGAGGGTGCGGCGGGGCCCGGTCTCGAGCTTCGGCACCACCGCGATCGCCGGCGCGCTGCGGGCGGAGACCACCGGAGCGGCGAGGTTCGGATCCTTCCAGATCAGCCGCGTGCCATCGGCTTCCTGCCAGGCCAGGTGCCTGCGCAGCTCCAGTGCGATCTCGGTGAGCTCGTCGCTCATTCACCGGCTCCGTCGATCAAATCCCAGATCCCGGCCGCGACTTCCCGCTTGGCCCCGGAGATCGGCGTCTGGCTGCCCGCCGCGCTGAGCACCACCACCTGGTTGGCGTCGCCAGCAAAGCCGGACCCGGGCGCAGAGACGTCGTTGGCGACAATGAAGTCCAGCTGCTTGCGGCCGAGCTTCTCGCGCGCGTTGGCGATCACCTGCTCGGTCTCGGCGGCGAAGCCGATCAGCCTGGGCCGCTGGGGCCGGGCGTGAACGCGCGCGCTCGCCTCGGCGAGCACATCGGGCGTGCGCACCAGGGTCAGGGTCTGCGGCGCCGCGGTCTTCTTCACCTTCTGGGCGGCGATCGTCTCCGGCCGCCAGTCGCTGACCGCCGCCGCGGCGACGAAGAAGTCGACCTCGTCGACCCGGGACAACACCTCGGCGGCCATCTGCTCGGCAGTGGTCACCGGCACCACCTCGAGGCCCTCGGGCGCCGCGCCGGCCACCGGCCCGAGCACCACCGTCACGCTCGCGCCGCGGGCCCGCGCTTCCTCCGCCATCGCCAGCCCCATCTTTCCGGTCGAAGGATTGGAGAGGAAGCGCACCGGATCGAGGTGCTCGCGGGTGGGCCCGGCGGTGATCAGCACCTTCTTGCCGAACAGCCTCCCCGCGCTGCCCAGCCTGGCCACCGCGTCGACCAGCTCGGCCAGCTCGGCCAGGCGCCCGGCCCCGACGTCGCCGTCCGCGAGCAGCCCCACGTTGGGGCCGACCTTGCGGTACCGCGGCTCGGCCAGCAGCGCGGCGAGGTTCTCCTGGGTCCGCGCGTTCTCCCACATCACGGTGTTCATCGCCGGCGCCAGCAGCACCGGCCCGCGAAACGCCAGCAGGGGGGTGGTGACGACGTCGTTGGCGATGCCGGCGTGGATGCGGGCGATCAGATCCGCGGTCGCCGGGGCGATCACGAACGCGTCGGCCCAGCGGGCGAGGTGGAGGTGCCCGAAGCTGGTCTCCTGCACCGGGTCGAAGCTCTCGGTGAGCACCGGGTGGCCGCAGAGCGCCTGCATCGTCAGCGGGGTGATGAACTCGCGGGCGGCCGGGGTCATCGCGACCCGCACCTGCGCTCCGGCCCGGCGCAGCTCGCGGATCAGATCGCACGCCTTGTACGCGGCGATGCCCCCGCCGACTCCCAGCGCAATGCGACGGCCTTTGAGCCAGGAGCGGTCCATCGCGGCTTCACTTACGCCACTGCTCCCCGGCGCGGAAGGGCTCGCTTTCAGTGCGCCTCGGGCGGCGGCTCGGGGGCCGAGGCCGACAGCTCGGGCGGAGCGGCCAGCTGCACCTCGTTGGGCCCGCCGCTGCGCACCTCGATCCGCTGCACCCGCTGCAGGTTCCCCCAGCGCGCCACCAGGTTGTAGGGCCCGCACCGGAACCCGGCCGCCCGCAGCACCCGCGAAGCGCTGAGGGTGTCGAACAGCACCGCCCCCTCGATCGTGGCGAGGCTCTCGAACGAGGCGGTGGGGGCCGGCATCAGCTCGGCCGGCAGCAGCATCAGCTCGGGGGGAGGGAAAGGGGTGCCCACCGCGACCGCGCAGGTGCCCGGCGGAGCGCCCAGCACCACCCGCATCGAAGGCCCGGACACCGCGAAGGTCTGCCCCGCGCTGCTGAGCCGGGTGGTGAACACCCAGCGGCCCGGCGCGAGGTCGATCGCGAAGGCGCCGTCGCTGCCCGCCTCGGCCTGCAGCTCCTCACTGGCGTAGCCCTCGCGCAGCCTCACCATCCCCGCCACCGGTCGGCCTCCGGAGTCGATCACCTGCCCCAGCACCCGGGTCGGCGGCTGGAGGATGATCTCGATCAGCCGCCCGAGCTGAATCGGCGCCGAGCCGCGGAGCTGGCCGCGCTGGGCCACCAGCGGGCTGCCTGGCTCGAACTGCGACAGCGCGAGGCGGAAGCTGCCGTCGGTGCCCGAGGTCACCTCTTCGTCGATCGAGTCGGACGTCACCACCGCGCCTGCCACCGGGTTGCCGCGCGCGTCGCGCACCACGCCCTCGACCACCTTCGCCTTCGCCAGCCGCACCGCGCCGATGTCGCGGCTGGCGTCGACCGCTCCTTCCCAGCTCACCGTCTCGAAGCCATCGGCGCTGATCGTGATCAGCACCCGCTGGCCCTCGGCCCGCATGGGAACCGAGAAGCGCCCGTCGGGGGCCTCGATCGGCTGCGAGTCGACCTCGAACCGGGTCAGCGGCACGCCAGTCACCGCCTCCACCACCCGGCCGCTCACCATCGGGCGCGGCAGCATCACCAGCTGCAGCGCCGGCTGCGGACCCTTGATCCGCAGCGGGGCGGACTGGAGCGAGTCGTTCGTCGCCTCGATCTGGTACGTGCCGTCGGGGTCGAGCGCGGTGAGGGTGAACCGCCCTTCCTCGTCCGAGGGCGCGCTGCTGCTCCACGGCTCGGTCGCCACCTCCGCCCCCGGCACCGGAGCGCCGCGCCCGTCGACCACCCGGCCGGTGAGGGTGAGCCCGCGATCGAGCACGACGTCGAGCGAGACGGTGCGGCCCTCGATCAGGTTGACGACCGCGATCGGCGGTTGGCGGAACTCGGGGCTCTGCACCGTCACCTGGTAGCTGCCGGTGTCGAGGCCCGAGATCATCGCCAGCCCCGCCTCGTCGCTGACGGTGTTGAGGTCGGTCTCGCTGCTCACCGGGCTGACCGTCACCGAGGCGCCGCCCACCGGCGCGTTGCCTTCGCGCACCGACACCCGCAGCCGCGCGCGGGGCTCGAGCCGGATCACCACCCCGTCGGCGGGCGCGTGCACCAGCACCTTCGTCCGCCCGACGGTGTTCAGCGAGGCGGTGAGCTCCTGGGGGCCGGCCTCGTCGAAGGTCAGCTCGAAGCTGCCGTCGAAGTCCGAGTAGGCGATCGCCGGCGCGGTCACCGGCGCGCGCGCTTCGACCTCCGCCTGCGGCACCGGCTTGCCGTCCGGGTCGAGCACCTTGCCGGTCAGCTTCACCCCCTTCTTCAGCACCACCTCGAGCGGGTTGTCGCCCGGGTGCAGGTCGCGGTCGCGGTGCCAGGGCCGGAAGTCGGGGTGACTGACCTCGATCGAGATCGGCCCTTCGGCGAGCGCGTCGAGCACCACCAGCGCTCCGTCGATCGAGCTGCCCGAGTGGTAGTCGCCCCCGCGGCCCGCGGCGGTGACGTCGGCGTTCACCACCGGATCGCCGGCCTCG
>JAGSPQ010000323.1 GCA_018262385.1 Myxococcaceae bacterium
TGCACCTGGTCGGGGGGGTGGGCGGCGAGCCAGGCGAGGATCGCCGAGCCCTCGACGGTGGCCTGCGCGCGCTGCTCGACCTTCCCCCAGTCGAAGTGATCGCCCATCGAGACCAGGCCCACCTCGCCCTTCAGCCGGCCGTCGTCTCCCAGCAGCTCGTGCTGCTCGAGCACCGCGAGGAAGGTGTCCAGCGGCGCCTGGGGATCTCCGATCGCCGCGCGGTGCAGCCGCACCTTCCCGTCGGGCGGGGCGAGCACCAGGTGCTGGCGGTCAGCGAGCGCGCGTTGGCGGGCGGTGGCGAGGCGGGGGTTGAAGGCCATGGCAATCATTTATAGCGAGGGGCGCTGTGCTACGCGCCCTCAGGATGGATGCCGGGGAAGCCGCGCTGCTGTTCGCCGCCGCAGTCGGGGGCGGGGCGCTCAACAGCGTCGCCGGCGGCGGCAGCTTCCTCACCTTCCCGGCGCTGGTCTTCGTCCACGTCACCCCGATCGCCGCCAACGCCACCAGCACCGTCGCGCTCTGGCCCGGCTCGGTGGCGAGCGCGGTGGGCTACCGCAAGGAGCTGCAGGCCGAAGGCGCCCACTTCAAGTGGCTGGCCGCGCTCAGCGCCCTCGGCGGGCTGATCGGCTCGGTCACCCTGATCGCCACCCCCACCCGGGTGTTCGACCTGCTGGTGCCGTTCTTGATGCTGCTGGCGACGCTGGTGTTCAGCTTCGGCGAGAAGCTGCGGGCCCAGCTGGCCTCGAAGGTCGCGCCCCGCCCGCTGGTGCTGCTGGTGCAGCTGCTGATCGCGATCTACGGCGGCTACTTCGGCGGAGGGATGGGGCTGATGATGCTCGCCGCCTTCACCTTCCTCGGGATGACCGAGCTGCACCGGATGAACGCGCTGAAGTCGGCGCTGGGGGTGCTGATCAACGGGGTGGCGGTGGCGACCTTCGTGGTGAGCGGGAAGATCGCCTGGGAGCCCGCCGGGGTGATGGTGCTCGGGGCGGTGCTGGGCGGCTTCGGCGGCGCGTCGCTGGCCCGGAAGGTGGCGCCAGCGAAGGTGCGGCCGGTGGTGGTGGCGATCGGCTGGGGGATGACGGCCGCCTTCTTCTGGCGGCAGTTCGGTTAGTTCTCGATTCCGCCGGCGTAGAAGCCGTCGAGCACTTCCTTGTACTTGGCCTCGACGACCTTCCGCTTCACCTTCTGGCTCGGGGTCAGCTCGCCGCTCTCGAGGGTGAGATCCTGGGGAAGGATCGCGAACTTCTTCACCTGCGAGTAGTTGGCGATGCTGGCGTTGAGCTGGTCGAAGGCGGGCTTGATCAGCGCGTGGACCTTGGGGTCCTTGACGATCTCCGCGTAGCTGCCGGCGACGCCGTTCTCCTTCGCCCAGGCGGTGATCGCCTCCGGATCCACCGCCACCAGCGCGGTGCAGAAGTTGCGGTTGTTGCCGTGCACCAGCACGTTGCTGATGTAGGGCGAGTTGAGCTTCAGCTTGCCCTCGAGCTCCTGGGGCGCGACGTACTTGCCGACCGAGGTCTTGATCAGATCCTTCTTCCGGTCGGTGATGCGCAGGTTTCCCTTCTCGTCGAGCTCGCCGATGTCGCCGGTGTAGAGCCAGCCGTCTTTGATCGTCTCGGCGGTCGCCTCGGGCAGGTTGTGGTACCCGCGCATCACCCCGCGGCCCTTGATCAGGATCTCTCCGTCGGAGGCGATCTTCACCTCGGTGCCGGGCGCCGCCGGCCCGACGGTGCCGAACTTGAAGCTGTCGGGGCGGCTGACGAACGAGAAGGCGCTCGTCTCGGTGAGGCCGTAGCCCTCGAGGATCAGGATGTCGAAGGCGTGGAAGAACTCGGCCATCTCGCGCGAGAGCGCCGCGCTGCCGGAGACGAAGTACCGCAGCTGGCCGCCGAAGCGGGCCTTGAGCTTCGAGTACACCAGCTTGTCGGCGATCGAGTTCTTCATCGCCAGCATCCCGCCGATCGGCTGGCGGGCCTGCTTCAGCTTGCTGACCTCGCGGCCGACGCCGAGCGCCCACTGGAAGATCTTGTACTTCACCCCTCCGCCGGCTTTCGCCCCGCCGACCACCTTGTTGTAGACCTTCTCGAAGATGCGGGGCACCGCGGCGACGAAGGTCGGCTTGATCACCGCCAGGTTCTCGACCAGCTTTTCGACCCGCCCGTCGATCGCGGTCTGGAAGCCGATCTTCAGCTGGGCGACCTCCAGCACCTTGCCGAAGCTGTGGGCCAGCGGCAGCCAGAAGTACTGCACGTCGTCCGGCCTCAAGATCTGCAGCTCGTCGATCGCCTCGGCTTCGTAGACCCAGCAGTCGTGGGTCAGCTCGACGCCCTTGGGGCGGCCGGTGGTGCCCGAGGTGTAGATCAGGGTGGCGAGCGAGTCGTTCTTCACCGACTTGCCGATCGCTTCCCAGTCGGCGACCGAGGCGGCCCGGCCCTTCTCGAGCAGCTCGGCCCAGCTGATCACCCAGCCGTCGTGGCCGCTCTTGCCGTCGATGCTGATCACCTTCTTCACCTTCGACATGCTCGCCTTCTGGGTGAGCAGCTTGGCGATCTGTTCCTCGTTCTCGGCGATCACGATCGAGGTGTTCGAGTCCTGGATGATGTAGCCGCAGTCGTCCGGGGTGCTCGAGGGGTAGATGGTGGTGGTCGCGCCGCCGGCGCAGAGGATGCCCATGTCGGCGCAGATCCACTCGTAGCGGGTGCCGGCCAGGATCGCGACCCGCTCCTCGTTCTGCAGCCCGAGCGCGCGCAGGCCCATCGAGATCTCGCGCACGGTGGCGCCGAAGTCCTTCCACGAGACCGCCTTCCACGCGCTGCCTTCGAGGAAGGAGTACGCGGTGCCGCCGGGGGTCGCGCCGATGCGGAAGTGAAGCAGATCAGGAATGGTTTTGAAGGATTGACCGGCCACGGGATGCCTCCTGCGGGGTGAAAAATCGCCCGACCTTCGCGGAGGAGACCCGGGCAAGCAACCCAATAAAGCTTCGGGCGACCCCCTGCTGGTGCAGAAGGCCGCCCGTGGAGTCTGCAGTGCGGATTGCGCGGCTTACTTGCGCGCGGCGGCTTCGGCGGCCTGCTTCTCTTTGTACTTCTTGATCATCTCTTCCTGCTCGTTCTTCGGCACCGCCGAGTAGCGGGCGAACTCCATCGTGAACTCGCCCTTGCCCTGGGTGGCCGAGCGGAGGTCGGTCGAGTAGCCGAACATGTTGTTCAGCGGAACCTCGGCGACCGCGGTGAGGTAGCCCTCGGCGTTCGAGGTCTCGAGGATGGTGCCCCGGCGCTGGTTGAGCTGGCCGACCACCGAGCCCTGGAACTCTTCCGGAGCGGTGACTTCGACCTTCATCACCGGCTCGAGGATCACCGGCCTGGCGGCCGCGTACCCTTCGCGGAAGCCCATCAGCGCGGCGGTCTTGAACGCCATTTCGGACGAGTCGACCGCGTGGAAGCCGCCGTCGTTGATGACGCAGCGCACGCCCCAGACCGGGAAGCCGATCAGCGAGCCCTTCTCGACCGCCATCTTGAAGCCCTTGTCGCAGGCGGGGATGAACTCGCGGGGGATCGCGCCGCCCGAGACTTCGTCGACGAACTCGTAGGTCTCGACCGCGTCGGCCGGCAGCGGCTCGAGGTAGCCACAGACCTTCGCGTACTGGCCCGAGCCACCCGTCTGCTTCTTGTGGGTGTAATAGAACTCGCCCTTCTGGGTGATCGTCTCGCGGTAGGCCACCTGCGGCTTGCCGGCGATCACTTCGCACTGGTACTCGCGCTTCATCCGCTCGATGTAGATCTCGAGGTGGAGCTCGCCCATGCCGCTGATGATCGTCTGGGCGGACTCTTCGTCGCGGTGGACGCGGAAGGTGGGGTCTTCCTTGGTGAAGCGGTTGAGCGCCTTGGAGAAGTTGGCGGTCGCGGCGCGCTCTTTCGGAGCGACGGCGAGCGAGATCACCGCGTCCGGCACGTGCATCGAGGTCATCGTGACCTGCACGTCGCCGTCGGTGAAGGTGTCGCCCGAGGCGCACTCGACGCCGAACAGCGCGACGATGTCGCCGGCGTAGGCGGTCTCGATGTCGTTCATCTCGTTGCTGTGCATCCGGACGATGCGGGGGATCTTCAGCCGCTTGAGCTCGCGGCTGCAGTTGACGATGAAGTCGCCCTTGGAGATCTTGCCCTGGTAGCAGCGCATGTACGTCAGCTGCCCGTAACGGCCGTCTTCCAGCTTGAACGCGAGGCCGACGAACGGCTTCTTGAAGTCGTGCTCGAGGATGACCTTCGCCTCGTTGTTCTTCTGGTCGTGGGCGATGTTCTCGACTTCCTTCGGGTTGGGCAGGTAGTCGCAGATTCCGTCGAGCAGGGTCTGGATCCCCTTGTTCTTGTAGGCCGAGCCGCACATCACCGGCGTCATCTTCAGCGCGATGGTGGCGCGGCGAATGGCGGCCTTGAGGTCCTCGTTGCTGATCGGCTCTTCGTTGATGAACTTCTCGGCCAGCTTGTCGTCCACGTCGGCGACGAGGGTGATGATCTCCGCTCGGGCCTCTTTGACCTGGTCGGCGTACTCGGCCGGCACCGGCTCGGTGCGGACGATCTCGCCCTTCTCGCCGTCGAAGTAGAACGCCTTGCCGACGATCGGGTCGATCACGCCGAGGAAGCGATCTTCGGCGCCGATCGGCACCTGGATGCAGACCGGGTGGTGGCCGAGCTTCTCTTTGAGCATCTGGGCGACGCGGCGGTAGTTGGCGCCGGCGCGGTCCATCTTGTTGATGAAGGCGATCCGCGGGACCTTGTAGCGCTTCATCTGCCGGTCGACGGTGATCGACTGCGACTGCACGCCGGCGACCGAGTCGAGCACCAGGATCGCGCCGTCGAGGACGCGCAGCGAGCGCTCGACCTCGATGGTGAAGTCGACGTGTCCGGGGGTGTCGATGATGTTGACGTTGTAGTCGCCCCACACCGCGAAGGTCGCGGCGGACTGGATGGTGATCCCCTTCTCGCGCTCGAGGTCCATCGAGTCCATCTTGGCGCCGACGCCGTCCTTGCCGCGGACCTCGTGGATCTCGTGGATCCGGCCCGTGTAGAAGAGGAAGCGCTCGGTGAGCGTCGTCTTCCCGGAGTCGATGTGCGCCGAGATGCCGATGTTGCGGATGCGTTCGAGAGGAATCTGAGCCATTGTTCTGTGGGCGTTGAGTGGGTAGCGAAATTGCTTTTGAAAACGCGCGCGGGCACATACCGAAACCCTGCCCGGATGGGAAGCATGGAGGCGCTCGGCCTTGGCTGACGAATCACCGCTGCCGCCGCTGCCTGCTTTCCTGTCAGGCGAGAAGGTCTGCGGCAACTGCAAATTATGGTCGGCCATC
>JAGSPQ010000324.1 GCA_018262385.1 Myxococcaceae bacterium
GCCTGGTGCGGCCCGAGGCCCCCAGGGCCCCCGAGCCCGCCACCCGGCCCGACGCAGTGCAGAACGAGGACGACGGCTCGCAGGCAGCCGCGCCAGAAGAAGAGGAGCCCACCGAGCCGCCGCTGCCCTTCCTCGCCTGGCTCGGCTTCATCCCCGGCGCGAGCTTCCAGCCGGCCCGGCGGGCGGCGTCGCTGGCGCTGGTCGGCTGCGCGGTGCTGCTGGGCTCCGGCGAGGTGTTCGTCGGCCTGCGCGAGGTGAGGACCAACACCCGGGTGTCCGGTGAGCAGCGCCTGCTCGCCGGCGGCCGCTCGTTCGCGAAGATCCAGGTCACCCGCCCCAACACCGGCGAAGGGCTGGCGGGGGCGGAGGTGCGGGCGAGCCTGGTCGCGGGCAGCAAGCGGTTCCCGATGTTCGAGGGCAAGACCGACGCGCTGGGCGTGGTGCAGGCCCCGCTCGACCTCCCCGACGAGGAGCTCGGAGCGGCACAGCTCGAGGTGACCACCTCCGCGCGCGGAGAAGAAGACGTGGTGCGGATGCCGGTGACGGTCGGCCGCGACTTCAAGGTGCACCTGTCGACCGACAAGCCGCTCTACCAGCCGGGCCAGGCGATTCACGTGCGGGCGCTCGCGCTCGAGAGCCGGGCGCTGACCCCGGCCAAAGATCGCGAGCTGGTGTTCGAGGTCTTCGACCCGAAGAACAACCGGCTGGCGGGCAAGACGATCAAGGCCAGCCGCTTCGGCATCGCCGCGTGGGACGTCGAGCTGTCGAGCGAGCTGGCCCTCGGGGACTACCGGGTGAGCGTGCAGCTGGGCAGCGCCCGCGCCGAGGTGCCGGTGAAGGTGGCGCGCTACACGCTGCCGAAGTTCAAGCTGGCGCTCAAGGGCACCCGCGACACCTTCCTCGCCGGTGAGACGCTGCGCGCGCAGCTGAGCACCCGCTACTTCTTCGGCAAGCCGGTGGCGGGCGCGCGGGTGCACGCGGTGCTGGTGCGCGAAGACGGCACGCTGGTCGGCGCCGAGCTCAACGGCACCACCGAGAAGAATGGCGAGCTGACGCTGCAGTTCGAGCTGCCTGCGCAGCTGGCGGCCCCCGGGCAGCCCGAGCGGCTGCGCCTGCAGGTCGAGGTGACGGACGCCGCCGGGCAGCAGGAGCAGAAGGGGCAGGGTTTCACCGTCGCGCGCGAGCTGCTGGCGATCGAGCTGCTGGCCGACCAGGGCGGCGTCGCCGACGGGCTGCCCAACACCCTCTACGTCCTCACCACCACCCCCGAGGGCCTGCCAGTGCCCTGCGAGGTGACCCTGACTCCTTCGAGCGGGCCCGACCTGCAGCTGCGCACCGGCCAGAATGGAGTGGGCGCAGTCACCCTGCCGGTGCTGAACGCCCAGGCCGGCACCTGGGTCGAGGCGCACGCCACCGGCGCCGACGGGCAGCGCGCGTCCCGCAAGGTCTTCTTCGAGCGCCGCGACGCCGACTTCCACCTCGACACCGATCGCGCGCTCTACCGGCCGGGCGAGCCGGTGAACGTGAAGGTCACCGCGCGCGGAGCGGCCGACTCGGCGCTGACCCGCCTCTACCAGGACGGCCGCGTCGTCCACAGCCAGAGCCTGACGCTGAAGGATGGGACAGGAGCGCTGAACCTGCCGGCGACCCTGGCCGGCGCACTCGAGCTCGAGGTCACCCTGCCCGGCGCTTCGCTGCCGGTGAGCCGCCGGCTGGTGATCGCCGAGCCCCGCGGGCTGGCGGTGACGATGACCGCCGACGCGCAGAGCCACCGCCCCGGCGCGACGGCAAAGCTGCGCTTCGAGGTGAAAGACGCGCAAGGCAAGCCCAAGCCCTCGGCGCTGGGCATCTCGGTGGTGGACGAGAGCCTGTGGGCGCTCACCGCCTCGAACCCGTCCCAGGCCCGGGCCTTCTTCCTGCTCGACCGCTCGCTCCAGGCGCCGCGCGGCCAGCTCTCGGCCGCCGACCTGCTGGCGGGTCAGGCGTTCACCGAGGCAGACCAGCTCGCCGGGCGGCTGCTGCTGTCGTCCGCCGCCGTCGCGCCGCGGGCCCCCGCCTACTTCGAGGAGAGCTTGCGCGCCGAGTATGCGGTGCTCAGTCAGCAGCGCGCCACCTGGGAACGGTTCTCGAAGGTGGCGTTCCAGGTGCTGCTGGCGGCGTTCGCGCTGCTGGTCGCGCTCGCGATGGGCCGGTTCGCCAAGGGCTGGTTCGTGCCGGTGCTCTGGGTCGCGATCACCATCGGCGCGCTGTTCGTCCTCGATGGGCGGGAAGCGTGGACGGTGCTGCGGCTGTGTCTGGCGGGGTACGTTGTCTCCGCGGTGGTGCAGAGCGTCTCGCGCCGGGCGGTGGCCTGGAGCTACCTCGGCGTTCCGGTCCTGCTGGCCTGTCTGGTGTTCGTCTTCTTCGGCGACAACCTCCGGCGGCTGTTCTCGATGAGCGCCGACTCGCTGGCGGGCCACGACGACAGGGTAATGGCGATGCGGGCACCGGCGCAGGAGCCGATGCTCGAGCGGAAGAAGATGATGAACTTCGGCGAGGCCAATGACTACGCCGAGGACAAGAAGGACATGGCCCCCCGCGCGCCGAGCCCGGCGGCCGGGCTGGCCGGAATCGGCGCTGCGCCGCCGCCGCGCCGCGAGGTCCGGGTGCGCCAGAACTTCCCCGAGACGATGTACGTCCAGCCCGAGCTGGTGACCGACGAAGCCGGAGTGGCGACGCTCGAGCTGCCGCTGGCCGACTCGATCACCGACTGGCGCTTGTCCGCGCTGGCGTCCTCGATGGACGGGGCGCTGGGCGCGATGAACGCTCCGCTGCGCGTCTTCCAGGACTTCTTCGTCGACCTCGACACCCCGGTGGCGCTGGTGAAGGGCGACTCGGCGACGATGCAGATCGCCGTTCACAACTACCTCACCACCGAGCAGACGATTCGCCTCGAGGTGAAGGCCGAAGCCTGGTTCCAGGTGGTCGGCCCCTCGGCGTTCTCCCTCAAGCTGGAAGGCGGCGGGGTCGGCGGCCACGAGCTGCGGCTGAAGGTGCTCAAGCCCGGGCTGCACACCCTGACGGTGCAGGCCGACGGCACCGCGCTGTCGGACGCGGTCGCCCGGCAGCTGCGGGTCAGCGAGGCCGGGCAGCAGAAGACCGCGGTGGTCTCGGGCACCCTGACCCCCAGCCAGACCACCCGGGTGGCGATCACCGTGCCCGAGGGCGCGGTGGCCAGCTCGGTCTCGCTGATGCTCAAGGTCTTCCCCTCGCGGGTGGCCTCGGCGCTCGAGGGGCTCGAGGGCTCGCTCCAGGCGCCCCACGGCTGCTTCGAGCAGACCTCCTCGACCACCTACCCCAACGTGCTGATCTGGGACTATTTGCAGCGTGCCGGCAAGAAGAGCCCCGTCGTCGAGGACAGGGCCCGCGGCTTCGTCGCCCTCGGCTACCAGAAGCTGCTCTCGTTCGAGGTCAGCGGCGGAGGGTTCGAGTGGTTCGGCCGCTCGCCGGCCAACCAGGTGCTCACCGCCTACGGCCTGATGGAGTTCAAGGACATGTCGCGGGTGTTCCCGGTGGACGAGAAGATGATGCTGCGCACTCAAGCGTGGCTGGTGTCGCGCCAGCAGCCCGACGGCTCGTGGGACCCCGACCGCAGCTCGCTGAGCGACGGGCTGTGGAAGAGCGGCTTCGATGGCCGGCTGATGGTGAGCGCCTACGTGACCTGGGCGCTGGTCGAGTCGGGCTACCAGGGCCCCGCGCTGGCGCCGGCGCTCGCCTTCCTCGCCTCGAACGTCGAGGCGATCACCGACTCGTACACCCTGGCGATGATGGCGGCGACGTTCGGGCGCGCCAACCACCCGGGCAGCGCGGCGGTGGTGAAGAAGCTGGTGGCGCAGGCGAAGCGCGAGAAGGACCTGGCGTGGTTCGCGCCGGCCGAGGCGACGCTCTATTACGGCCGGGGAATCGGAGGCACGATCGAGAGCACCGCGCTGGCGGCCTACGCGCTGATGGTGACGAAGCAGGAGCCCGAGTTGGTGCGCAGCCTGCTCAAGTACGTCGCCGCCAACCGCGACGCGCGCGGCTCGTGGCACACGACCCAGGGCACGGTGCTGGCGCTGCGGGCGCTGCTCTTCGCCACCAGCAGCCAGAGCGGAGATCACGCGCTGAAGGTGCGGGTGAATGGCGCCGAGGCGGGCGAGCTGATGGTGACGGCGAGCGCCGACGCGCCGGCGCTGGCGGATCTGGCCGGCGCGAGCAAGGTGGGCCTCAACGTGGTCGAGGTGACCGGCGACTCCGAGGCGCAGTTCCAGGTGGTCGCCGTCTACACCCAGCCGTGGCGGGAGAAGAGCGCGGACGACACCGAGCCGCTGAGCCTGAAGGTGGACTACGGCCGGACGAAGGCGGAGGTGGGCGCGATCGTCCCGGTGGACCTGCAGGTCACCTACCGCGGCACCGACGCCTCGGGGATGGTGGTCCTCTCGCTCGGCCTGCCGGCGGGGCTCGCCGCGCTGCAGGAAGATCTGCAGGCGCTGGTCACCGCGGGCGCGGTGGCGCGGTTCGAGCTCGAGGCCTCGGCGGTCAACCTCTACTTCGACCGGCTGGTCTCGAAGAGTCCGCAGCGGCTGTCGCTGCGGCTGAAGGCGACCTCGAAGGTGGACACCCAGGGCGTGGGCAGCAGCACCTGGCTCTACTACCACCCGGCGGTGCGGGCGGTGGCGGCAGCGATCCCGGTGCAGATCAACTGAGCCCTCTGGGCACTGGCCCCGTGCACTCCGGCGCAGGGAAAGGCAGACGGGTGCAGTCGCCAGCGGCGAGCTCGACCGCTCGGGTAGTGCGGGCTCGAGATTGCTCCACCGCGATCCGACCACCGACCCGGTGACGCCCACCTCTTCCTGGCCAAATCGAGCACGCCGCAGTCACCTCCGAGCGCCCGCCCGGGCCCGATGCTGGCCCTAAAAGCGCCGATCGCGGCCCCGCGTATCAGGTCGGGCCGCAGTTCGGCTCCCGGACCACCGGGCGAGCCCCCCCCTCCGGCGAGGTCGCTGAGCCAGTTTACTTAAATAAGTAAACTGGCTCTTCGGGTCCGCCGGGCGGCAACCGCTGCTCCGTTCGCCACCACCTCGCGTCGAAGCTCCGTTTCTTCGGGGCTGCGCGAGGAAGACTCACGCGTCAACGAGTCGGTGGTCCGAAGCGCGGTGGTGCGGTCTAAGCCCGCACTGCCCAAGGGGGCCGAGATGCCGCTGGCCTCTCGCACCCGCCGGCTGTTCGGTGCTCGGAGCTCAGCCGACTCGCTGCCAGGAAGACCCGAGCGGCCCCGCTGAATCGGAGCCCACCTGGGGCCGGGTCAGGCGTGGGGGCCCCGCTC
>JAGSPQ010000325.1 GCA_018262385.1 Myxococcaceae bacterium
TGCTGTTCGAGGATCGCGACTTCAGCCGCGGAGTGGTGCTCGGCGATCCGAACTCCGTCGCGCAGTGTCCGCTGGCGATCAACGAGCTCACCGGCGTCGCGCCGGTGCAGCCCGGCGGCTTCCGCCACTGACATCCGCAGACATGTAGGCGGGTTTGTGGGCTGCCAGCCTCGTCTTTCTTGCTGCCACCTGCCTGTCGGACCCACCGCACTTCCAGCAGTGGCGGCCGGTTGGGTGTGGCATGGGCACTGCTATTTGCGCCCGTCATGAAGATCATCGGCGCCCTTTTTCCCGGACGATCCACCGCTCAGACCCGCCCCTCGTTCTCCCAGGCCCTCCAGCGGCTTCCTCCCCCGCTTCCGAAGAAGCCGGCCGCCGGCACCCAACCCGCGGCAGCCAACAAGCTGAGCCTGCCGTCGGTGGCGCCCCGCCAGGCACCGGTGACCACCGCCGCCGCGGCCACCCAGCAGGTCTTCAGCACCCACCAGAAGACCACCGCCACCCTGGGCGCCGCGCGGGCCTCGGCGCACCAGTCGATCGCCCAGCTGCAGGAAGCGCGGGTCGCCCACCACCAGGTCGCCAGCGAGCGGCTCGATGGCCGGCTGGTCGATCTGATCTGCAAGGAGCTGGTGATCGAGTTCACCGCCGACGCTTCGAGCTCGCGGGTCGCCAATCAGGATCTGCCGCTCGCTCCGCCGACCCCTTCCGTTCCTTCCTCGCTCGGCGCCGGGTCCGCCCGGGCGAACGCCGAGCACGCGCCGGCGCAGAAGGTCGACGGCTCGGTGCGCGCCGCCCAGGCGGTCGAGCTGATCGAGAAGATCGAGCGCTTCGTCAAGGACTCGCGCACCCCGTGCATCGCGCTGACCCTCAACAACTCACTGGGCGCGAAGGTCGAGATCGAGCGGGTCGGGCCGCGCGAGGTGGCGCTGAAGGTGATCGGACACAGAGGCCCGCCGCGCGCCGAAGACATCGGGCGGATTCGGGACGAGATGGCAGCGCACGGCCTGAAGGTCTGTGCGCTGTCCGTGGCCTAGCGACGAAGGACTACTTTCCGCCCGACAGGTCCAGCATCGACCGCTTGCCTTCCTTGTCCTTGAAGGCTTCGGCCTCGGGCATCGCGGCCTTCTTCTCGGCGATGTTCGGCCACTTGCTGGCCCACTCGGTGTTGATCCCTTTGAACTCCGCCCACTTCTCGGGCAGGTCGCTCTCGGGGAAGATCGCCTTGGTGGGGCACACCGGCTCGCAGGCGCCGCAATCGATGCATTCATCAGGATGAATGACGAGGAAGTTCGGCCCCTCGTAGAAGCAATTGACCGGGCACACCTCGACACAGTCGGTGTACTTGCACTTGATACAGGGCTCGGCAACGACGTACGCCATGGCTGCTTCTCTCCTTCGAAGAGGCGGAAAAGGCGATACCTATTAGCTGATTAAGCCGTTTGGGGGCCAAAAAAACCCTGCGCCCTCAGAAGCTCCGCTAACAGCACCGCGCCTTTTGCCGCACCCATCTTGGTGTTGTGGGAAACGAGCACGTACTTCACCCCGTTCTCGAGCACGGTGTCCTCCCGGATCCGGCCCACGCTGGTGGCCATCCCGCCGTGAACATCCCGATCCAGCCGGGGCTGGGGGCGGAAAGGATCGTCGAGCACCTCGATCCACCGGGGCGGAGCGGAAGGCAGGTTTCGGGTCGCCTCGAGCCCCTTCCACTCGCGCATCGCCGCCGCCACTTCCTGGACGGTGGCCTTCTTCTTCAGGCTGACCCAGGCCGCTTCGGTGTGGCCCTCGAGCACCGCGACCCGGGTGCAGGTGCTGGAGACCCTCACCGGGTGGTCCTTGCCCGCCGGCCCGAGGATCTTCTTCGTCTCGACCTCGACCTTGTGCTCCTCCTTGCTGATGTGGGGGACCACGTTGTCGACGATGTCGAGCGCTGCCACGCCGGGCGAGCGGCCCGCGCCGGAGACCGCCTGCATCGAGGTCATCATCACCGCCTGCACCCCGAACGCCGCCTCCAGCGGAGCGAGGGTGATCGCCAGCCCGGTGGTGGTGCAGTTGGGGATCGGAGCGATGAAGCCTTTGATGTTTCGCGCCTTCTGCTGGGCGCGAATCAGCGAGCTGTGATCGCCGTTCACCGGCGGGATGATCAGCGGCACGTCGTCGTCGTAGCGGAACGCGCTGGCCGCCGAGATCACCGGCAGATCCTTGGCCAGCTTCGGCTCGAGCTCCCGGGCGACGTCGGCCTCGACCGCCGAGAAGACCAGATCGAGATCCTTCGAGGTCAGCTCGGCGCCGGCGACCACGGTCATCTTCGCGATCTCCGCCGGCAGCGGCTCGGTGAGAAACCACCCCATCATTCCATTCGGGGCCTTGAGCGCGTCGGCGTAGGACTTCCCCGCGCTGCGCGGGCTGGCCGCCAGCGCGGTGAGCTTGAAGTAAGGGTGGTTCTGAAGCGCCGAAATGAACTGCTGGCCGGCGAGGCCGGTGGCGCCGATCAGGCCGCAACGGAGTTTGGAGGTCATCGTCTTTCCTGGGGCAAGAGCGGGTTCTTCTCCCCGCGGCATTTACTGGTAGTGTCCGCGCGCTTCAATGGGTTGGGACGGCCGGTGACCCATTCGAGACTCTCGCCATGCTCACTTCGCTTCTCGTTGCCGCCTCGATCCTCGGCGTTTCGACCGGGTTTCAGCCTTCTGTCTCCCATCAGCTGGTGTCCCCCGACACCGGGCAGGTGAAGCTGTCGATTGGCACCCTGTCCGAGCCGCTGGCGGGCGAGCTGTCGGCCGCCGCCTGGGCCTGGGCGCTGGGCCAGCGCGCCGCGCTCGGGCTGCCGGCCAACTCGAGCCTGCGCAACGTCCAGACCCACGGCACCCGGTTCGGCGCGGCGGTGCGGCTGCAGCAGCAGATCGACGGGGTGGACGTCTACGGCGCCCAGGTGGTGGTGACGATCAACGCCCAGCGGCGGGTGACGATGGTCTCCTCCAGCGTGCTGCCGTTCGAGCGGTCGGTGATGGGCTGGGCGATCGATTCCGACGAGGCGCTCGCGCGGGCGGCGAAGGCGATCCCGATGGCGCTGCTGCAGAACAGCGGCAAGCCATACGGCGGGGTGCGCCGCGAGGTCTTCCCCCTCGGGGTGGAGGCCCACGCCGGCTACCTCACGATGGTGCCGACGCTGAACCAGACCGAGAACTGGTACGTCGCGATCGACGCCACCACCGGCGAGGTGCTGTGGAAGCAGAACCGGGTGCTCCACGCCGCGAACGACGCCAGGGCCTACGCCACCAGCCCCGGCGGCCTCGACGCCGGAGTGGGCGTGCAGTCGACGATCGACGTCTCGCTCACCCATGCCGACGGCGGCTCGATGGTGCTGGCGGATGCCGGCGGCTACCTCAGCGGCGATCAGCTCACCGCGTACAACTGCTGCCCGAACAAGGACTGCAGCACCCTGCCCGACGCCGGCCCCAGGCGCGTCCAGGGCCAGATGGTGCTGATGGGCTTCAACGTCACCTACGACGTGCCGCTGTGCGAGCGGCTGCAGCGCGCCAACAACGACGTGTTGATCCACGACGCGGGCTCGTACGTCTACCCGCCGATCGATCCTCCGACGGTGACCGCGGGCGTGGTCGGCCCGGTGCTCCAGTCGGATCTGTCGCACAGCGACGAGTTCGCCGAGGTGCACGCGTTCTTCCACGTCAACCAGGTCTACGACTGGGTGCGGCTGCTCTCGTCGACCGCGGCGCCGCTCTTCCCCACCAACGTCCCGGCGATCACCGGCTTCAAGATGCGGGACGAGCTGCGGGTGCCGGCGCGCAAGCCGGCGATCCTCACCAACGTGGTGTTCCCCGACATCGGCGAGATCACCTCCAACCCGGCGGGCAAGTGCACCTTCACCCAGCCGGTGAAGTGCACGATCGACAAGCTGGCGCGTCAGGACAACGCCGCGTTCATGCCGAAGGAGAACTTCGCCCAGATCCCGCTGCCCGAGCTGGCGATGGACGTCGACACGCTGATGATCTTCCAGGGCAACTACTCCGACTTTGCGTACGACGCGCCGGTGCTGTGGCACGAGTTCGGCCACGGCGTGGTCTACGCCACCGCGGCGCTCGGCTTCGATCAGCTGGCGGTCGACACCCGGTCGGCGAACAACGAGACCGGCGCGATGCACGAAGGCTTCGCCGACTTCCTCGCCGGCGCATTCGGAAATGTCGCCGAGATCGGCACCTACGTCGGGCCGCGGATCGGCGGCGGGCAGACGCTGGCGGGCGTGCGGCAGGACAGCTTCCTGCGCTCGCTGAACAACACCTTCACCTGCCCCGACGTGCTCTGGGGCGAGGTGCACCAGGACAGCCAGCACTACTCGGCGGCCCTCTGGCAGGCGCGCAACAGCTTCTTCCTCGGCACCGACAACGGCCGCACCTTCGACGCCGCGTTCTACGCCTCGCTGGTCTCGATGAGCCCGCAGGTGAACTTCACCGACGCGGCGGCGATCATCGTCGCGCACGTGAAGACCGCCTTCCCGGGCATCGCGGACGCCGAGACGAAGATGCAGACGATGTTCACCCAGAAGGGGGTGGTCGCCTGCTCGAAGATCCTCGACATGACCGGCATCACCACCGGCCGGCCGTACTACGGGATCACCGCGGGCGGGCCGGCCGGCTTCCCGGCGACCACCGTCATCCCCGGGCCGTACCAGATGAAGGTGAAGACCCCGGCGGGGATGAAGAGCCTCACCCTCACCGCCGTGGCCGGGGGTGGCGGCAATCCGCTGGGTGGTGGAGCGCCCAAGCCCAAGCTGCTGGTGAAGGTCGGCCAGCCGATCACGTTCGCCAAGGTCGGCGCGCAGCTGAACAACAACGCAGACCTGCTCGTCGACGGGGTGATCGCCGGCAGCAACGTGACTGCGACGGCCAGCCTGTTCGCGCCCTGCGGTGCGACGAGCGAGGTCTATTTCACGATCGGCTCGACCCAGGCGGAGACGCTGCAGAACGTGAAGGTCAGCTTCCTGGCGGCAGACAGCTGCACCGCGCCCGATGCCGGCACCGACGGTGGCGCAGGCGGCGGGGCCGGCGATGGCGGTACCGGTGGCGGCGCCGGCGGTGGATCGGGCGGTGCGGGTGGGGGCGACGGTGGCTCCGAGGTGAAGCAGGTTCCGTGGATCGGCGGGATGCAGACCGGTCCCGGAGCGCCCAAGGGCTGCGGCTGCTCGGGCGTCGAAGCGGGCCTGGGTGGGTTCGCCGCGCTGCTGCTGCTGATGCGGCGCCGTCGGAAGAGCTGAGCGCGCAACCGCGTCTTCGCGCGATGCGGCGCGCCGATCATCTCGGCGCGGAAGTGCGAGCTCCGCTCG
>JAGSPQ010000326.1 GCA_018262385.1 Myxococcaceae bacterium
CGGTTCTCGCCTTCCAGGGGGAACCGGCGCTGATACTTCACCTTCAGCTCGGCCTTCGCGTCCGGCAGCTTGAGCTGGCCGGCGAGCTTGGCTCCCTCGCTGCCGCCGAAGATCCGCCCCACCAACCGGGTGGCCCGATCGCTGAGCCCGACTTCCGCATCGAGCTTCGCGGTCAGCGAGGTCACCAGCTCGGGCTTGCCCTGACGAAACTCGATCCGCGCCGACTCCTGGAGCTCGGCCTTTGCTTCGGCGCCAAGCGACCTCTTGAGGAAGGGAGCATCGAAGCGCTTGCCGGCGGCGGCGAGGCCCTTCGGCCCGAGCTCGACCGCGCTCAGGTGTTTCTCGAACACGCTTCGCACCTGCGGGTCGAGCGCGGTCAGCGCGCCGACGGCGGATCCCTCCATCACCTGCTTCACCCGCTCCGCCGCGACCGCTGCTTCCTCGGCGCTCTGGAAGGTGAAGGAGGCCCTGCCGTCGATCCCGCCCATCAACTCGAGCGCCGGCAGCTTGAGTCCAGCCAGACACTGGGCGTCGACCTCGACCGCGAACTCGGGCCTGCCGTCGACCTGTTCGCACTTCACTTCGATGCTCCCCTTCACCTTGATCGATTCTCCGAACGACGCGCCGGCCTCGATCTCGAGCTTCGCCTCCTCGCCCGGGCGGAGGTTCTGGATCCGCGCGGACAGGTCGAGGCCTTCCCGCTTGTCGGCGAGGTACTCGCTGGCCGTCGCTCCGACGCCTTCAGCCCACGAATGGGTGAGCGAGCCGCGCAGCACGTCGTGGGTTCCCGGCTCACGCAGCTCGCTCGCGACCTCGCCCGGCTTCGCGTTGGCGGTCCTGGCGTATCCCTCGAAGGCGTCGCGGTAGGCGCGGGCCGAGAGGAGGTTCGCGTCGCGCACCAGCGCCTGGGTCGGCTCGGGCAGGTGCGGGTCGTTGCGCAGCAGCGCGGGAGCCCTCGGCGCGCAGCTGCCGGTGGACCGCGGCTCCTGGCTCGGCTCGCGGGTCAGGTGGCTCTTCGCTTCGGCCAGCTTGATGAACGCGCCCCGCTGCGCCGGCGTCATCTCTTCGAAGAACTTCTCGAGGTCGCCTTCCACCCCGTTCATCGCCGCGCCGAACGCCGGAGCCGAGAGGTGCTTCATCGCGTCGAGGATCTTCTCGACGTTTCCGTCGGCCACCACCCAGCCTTTGCCCCACTCTTCCTTCCAGACCTTCTCGAACCCTTCGACTTCCTGGTGGACCCAGTTGGCCGCGGCGGAGGTGCCTTCCGCTGGCTTGAAGGCGCTCACCTGCGACCGCGCCGCGGGGCGTCCCGGCTCGGGCCGAGGCGCGACCTCGGGAGCAGGCGGGTCGTCGATCGAAGCGTGAAAGGAGCTGGAGGTCGCGTCGGCAGCGATCGCACGGGTCATCGGGGCTCTCCGGGAGTTCGGTGGTTAGAGGGAGATCGTTCCGGCGTGGATGGGCCGCGACTCGACGAGCTGGAGGCCAGGCGTGAGGTCGACCTTGATTCCGGCCAGCACCGCCTCGATCTCCTTCGTCTGGTCGGCCGCGGCCGTCTCCACCGCGACGCAGGCCCAGAACCCCTGGCGGCAGCGGGCGGTGACGACCCGGGTGTCTTTGAGCCCCAGCGCATCGATCCCGACCCGAGCTTCCCGGGCGATGGTGATCGCGTCCGCCGAGGTCCGGGCTGCCTGGGAGAACAGCAAGCGGACCCCTTCGGCCGGGCGGGGCCGCTGCTCGTCGAGGATCAGCTCCCACTCCCACAGGTCAGCCAGCGCGCACTCGCCGGCGTTGGCCGCGCGGGCGTTCTCGCGAAGGAGGTTGGGCTTCTGTGACGCCTCCACATTGCCAAGCGAGCCGACGCTCGAGATCGCCTCGGCGTTGGTGAGCTTCGGGGTGGCGGTCAGGAAGACGCGCTCGACGTACTGCTCCGAAGTCTCTCCCTTCTGGCGCGGCATCGAGGCCGGGGCGTCGCAGAACGCCTTCATGTCGCTGCGGTAGGAGGTGCAGCCAGTCGAGATCAGCGCGGCGAGTGCAAGGACAGACGGGGGGTGCATGGAAAGCTCCAGTGAGTGAAACGTGAGGGAGGGAAAGGGACGGCGGAAGGTCAGTCGGCTTCGCGAACGAGGACCCAGGAACCGACGTGTTCGGTCTCGCGCACCTGTTCGATCGACGGAGGCGCCTGGAGGTTCACCAGCGCGAGGCCAAACCGGCTGGCAAGGGTGTGGGCCAGGCGCTCGGCTTCAAGCTGGCTCCGGAATGCGCCCAGTCGCCAGCTGACGGACTCGCCGACCAGGGCAACCCGGTAGTTGTACCGGACGACGATCGCCTCTGGGCCGTCGTCCAATTCGGAGTCAGCGGGAATGTAGATGGTGTCGCGGTCGAGGCTGCGGTCGTAGTCGCAGACCACACTTGCGAAGCTCGAAAGAGGGACGCTGGTTCGGGTGAGGAACGCCAGCGGGCCCGCGGAGCGAATCACCTCGTGCGGGCGGATCTCGAAGCGGATTCGCCAGCAGAGCAGCAGCGCCAGCAGAATCGCGAACCCCGTCGCCACTGCCGCGGGCCAGGGGCCTGAGCTCCAGGCCGCGATGCCCGAAGGGACCACCGTCAGCACGGTCAGAGCCCGAACGAGGACTCTCGGTGCCCGGTTCCAGCGCCAAAGCTGGGTTCGGGTGACGAGGACCCGGCGCTCATCGGCGACTTCCCGCCACTGGTCAGCCACGGCCGTTCACCCGGGTGGTCCACTCCTGCTCCGTCCAGCCGAGGCGGCGGTAGGTGTCGTGTGCCTTCGGGCCGAGCTCCTTCCATTCCTTGCCGCTGATCAGCTCGGGCGGAGTGTTCCACACGCCCACGCCGTTCAGCCCATGGCGGGCGTTCGCTTCGCTCAACCCCTGCATGCCCAGCGCGGCCTGGAGCGTGATGCTGTCCTCTCCCGACTTGAGGGTCGCTTTCATTCCTCCGCCGAACTCCGCCTTGGCCGAATCGTAGAAGGCGTAGCCGCCCGCACTGTCTTTCGCGGGTATCGAGGCGTCGATTTGGCCCCGTCCCTTCTCGTAGGTGACGCCCGAACCGACGAGCTGCGCCTTGAGCTTGGTGATTCTCCCACCGGCGGTCGTCTCGAGCTCGAACTTCGGCTTGAGCTTCGAATGCGGGTCATCGCTCGTGATGGCGACCGCCACCTTGTCGCCTTTCATCGCCACGCTGGCTCCGCCCCCGTGGACCCCCACCGTCGTCGTCCCCTTCGAGTCGAGCCCGACCAGGAAGCCGTTGGGCAGCTTCACCTTGCCCCCTGCCTTCCCCTCGGCCTTGCCGCTCTCGTCGATGCGCCCGCTCGCCTCGAGGCTCACCTTCTTGCTCACCGCGTCGACCTCGACCTTGCCCTCGACGAAGACGCTGCCGGCGCGCGCTTCGCCGATGAAGTCAGACAGCTTGTCGCTGACCGCCTTGTGAAGCCGCGCGTCACTCGGAAATCGATGGGCGCCGAGCCACTCGGCAGACAGCTGGTTGGAGCGGGGGTGCGAGGCGGAGATCCCGTCGGGCACGAACTCGACCCGGGCGGGAGGACCCATTGCGCGCAGCCCCGCCCCGCTGGTGCAGGCTTTGGCTGCCGCTTCGTACCGATCGAAGTACGCCTGCTGCGCGCCGTAGAAGCTGCCGGCGGCGTCGAGGTTGCTCTGATTGGCCGCCTGCGCCAGGGCGAGCGGAGCACTCTGGGGGATCGAATAGGTGCTCGGCATCGCCGGTGGCTGGAGCGGCCCGCCAACCGGGTGTCCCGCCTGCCGCTGAAGGGCGCCCTTGCGGACCGCGGTGTCGAGGAACGCGGTCTTCTGCTCGGGCGAGAGTTGGCCGACGAAGCGCTCCAGCGTTCCGCTCTGCTCGAGCTTGCCGAGCACGGCGGAGAACTCGCGCGCGGGCAGCTTGCTCAGCTCTTTCTGCGCGAGGTCGGGCCGGTTGCTCTCGAAGATCCCGGGGTGGACGTATCCCTTGATCAGATCGGTCGAGGCGTTGACCAGGTCGGCGTCGATCGGCCGCGCGGCGGACTGCGGCGCCGGGTGCGACTCGACCTGGTTTGCGGAAGGCCTGGGGACCGCCTTGGGCGCCGGCTTCGAGGTGGGGGCGGCAGGGGCTTCAGGCTCGTTGCTGACCGCCGAAAAGGAGGATGCTTCGCTGCGCCGAACCGAGGTCATGGGCACTCCGTCAGAGGGGGACGGGCCGTCGGTTGAGCAGCGGCCGGGCCAGCACCAACTGCCCGAAACGATTGGCCCGCCGGCCGCTTCGCCTACCAGCCCGGTGAGACGGTACGTCCCGCGGGCGGATCAGCCGCGCGCCGCGCCTACCTTTCCGCAGGCCGGCGAAAGCTCTGTGAGATGTTCGGCCGGTGAGCCGCTCTCGCGTCTTCGTCACCCGCCGGATCGCCGAGCCTGCGCTGAACCGCCTGGCCGCCTCGGTCGAGCTCGACGTGTGGGACGGTGCGATCCCGCCTCCCCCGGAAGTGGTGCGCGAGCGGGTGCGCGGCTGCGACGGTCTGTTGTGCCTGCTCACCGAGCGAATCGACGGGCCGGTGCTCGAGGCCGGCAAGTCGCTGAAGGTGGTGAGCAACATGGCGGTCGGGGTGGACAACGTCGACGTCGCGGCCTGCACCGCGCGGCGAATCCCGGTGGGGCACACGCCGGGGGTGCTGACCGAGGCGACCGCCGACTTCGCGTTCGCGCTGCTGCTCGGAGCGGCGCGCCGGCTGGTGGAAGGCGACGCGTTCGCGCGATCCGGAAACTGGAAGACCTGGGATCCGGGATTGCTGCTCGGCAAGGAAGTGCACGGCGCGACGCTCGGCCTCGCAGGCTTCGGAGCAATCGGCCAGGCAGTGGCGCGCCGCGCGCTCGCGTTCGGGATGCGGGTGTTGGCGTGCAGCCGCTCGCCGCGCGCGAGCCCGGGCGTGGAGTGGGTCGACAAGCAGACGTTGCTCGCCGAGGCGGACTTCCTTTCGCTGCACCTGCCGCTCACCGCGCAGACCCGGCACTGGCTCGGCGCCGCGGAGCTGGCGCGGATGAAGAGCACCGCGGTGCTGATCAACACCGCCCGCGGCGGCGTGGTGGATCAGCGGGCGCTGGTCGAGGCGCTGAGGGCCGGTCGGCCGGGCTTCGCGGCGCTCGACGTCACCGACCCCGAGCCGCCGGCCGCCAATGAGCCGCTGCTGGGGCTGACGAACGTGCTGCTCGCTCCGCACCTCGGTAGCGCGACGGTCGAGACGCGCACCCGGATGGCGATGCTGGCGGTCGACAATCTGCTCGCGGTGCTCGAGGGGCGCCGGCCGCCGCACGTGGTGAACCCGGAGGTG